>JAWXAT010000035.1 GCA_034439615.1 Oligoflexia bacterium
GTTTTGGTTTTAGGCTTTTTCTTGATGGACATTTCGCGTATTTACGCCTTCAAAACGCTCCAAAAATCTCAAAAGAATGATTGACAGTCAACAAAATGGCTAAATGTTTTGAGCACTTAAGTACTCAAAAGGAGACCCTACTTTCCAGATGGCAGCAGAGCTTGAGGACGCTCCTGCGTTGATGGTCAGTCTTGAGCTTTTCATTAATGTAAACAAGATGCCTTCACCATTTCAACGAGTAGCTAATAGACCGACCGCCACCATCGTTACGCTGTAGGATGCCGCGCTTTTCAAGATCAGCCAAATCACGTTTTGCAATTTCTCGGCTTACTTTATTTAAACTCACATACTTTCGATTAGTCATTCCGCCTTCAAAACCGTCTCGACCTGCTTCAAGCAAACGATTTACAACTTTTAGTTGTCGTTCATTTAAATCTGCCTGTGTGTGAGTTTGCCAAAATCTTGCAATCATCATGGCTTTGCTTACGATGTCTTGTGAGTTATCAATCGCTCGAATAAACATTTCTAAAAACCATTCTAGCCACCTTGTTACATCACATGTATCTTTTTGGCTTTTCTCAAGAACGTCATAGTAATCGTCACGCTCTTTACTTATTTGAGAAGATAAACTGTAAAGTCTGCGACCCGTCTTTTCATCTTGCGCTAAAGCCATATCTGTCAAAGCACGTGCGATCCGGCCATTACCATCTTCAAATGGATGTATCGTTACAAACCAAAAGTGAGCAAGACCTGCGCGAATGATTCCATCTAACGGAGGTGGATTATTCCACCACTTCAATAAACCTTTTATTTGGCTATTCATTTGGGTCGAAGGCGGAGCCTCATAGTGGACTTTTCTTTTTCCCATGGGCCCAGAAACCACCTGCATGGGCTCTTTACCTTTTCGCCACTTTCCAACAGCGATCTCCTCCAGATCTGAATAGCCTGTCGGAAATAAAGCGGTATGCCATCCAAAAAGTCTTTTTTCATTCAATGGTTTTTCATTACCACTCACCGCATCGGTGAGCATATTGACGAGGCCATCTATATTTCTTTGGGATGGGGGTAATCCCGCAGTAGGTAACCCCAATCGTCTTGCCACAGAGGAGCGGATTGAATTTCGATCTAGCTTTTCGCCTTCGATGGCAGAAGTAGTGAAGGCTTCTTCAACCAAAATCTTGGCTTGCTCCTCAAGGCCTATGAAGTCAGCTTGAGCGATAATTTTACCTTGAGCTTTTCGTGCCCTTCCCAAGAGTTCTAAAAGCTTATCACTTTGCCATTTTAAAGCCGGCCACTCAGGCTGTTGCCATATATATTTATGACCCATTTAGGCCTCCTATTTGGGTTAATCTATGACCCAATTATACCGTATATTTGGGGCATAAAACAACCCAATTAAGCAGCCTTCTAGGGTAATTGGCTCGAAACCGAACTTTGCTGACGCAGTGCTAACGAAAAAGGTACCGGGTACCGAAGAGATCGAAGATGGTCGGCGCGACTGGATTCGAACCAGCGACCCCTTGCTCCCGAAGCAAGTGCTCTACCAGGCTGAGCCACGCGCCGAATGCGGGTATAAACTACTGAACTTTGGTCGAGCTCAGTGCCTGTGATTTAGTTTTATGTTGCCATCACATCAAAGGTCAATGATCTTTAAACTATATGAACCAACATACAATTGTGAAAATCAATAGGACTGTACGAGTACTCACATTTCTAACGGCACTCGCCCTAGCAGGTGCGCTAGCTATGGGTATTAAGACCATACTCCTTGCAGGTTGAGTTTTAAGCTCTGCATTTTAGGTATGTCTTATACAACTAAGAGTACAAATGGGGTCTTACCCAATGTGCGGCTGGCTAGTTCTGAAATGCGTGCGCGCATCACTTGATGTTTTTCCCCTGTTAAATCTAAACCTAAAACGCCAAGGCGTGAGCCGAAATCCACAGCTAATTCATTAAGCGTTGCTTGTAATCGATAAGGTGTATCCATGATCACAAAGGGGGATCTTAGATTTTTCAGCGTTGCTATTTTTTTATGTCGAGCTTCTTTTTCAGCGGGTAAAAAACCTACAAAATGAAATTCATTAAGCTCAACACCAGAAAGTGCGAATAAACTCATCAAACTTGAGGCACCCGGGTTTACATCGATCGTTATTTTATTTTTTGCACAAGCCTCTACAAGTTTTGCTCCTGGGTCACAAAAACCTGGAGTTCCACAATCAGAAATGAGTGCCACATTTTTGGAGCGGCATAGTTCAACGAGTTCGGGTAAATCTTTTTCTTGTGAGTGTTCATTGAGTTGAAAAAGTTCTTTTTCGCCAATCTCAAGGCGTTTGAGTAATATGCGAGCGGGTTTAAGTTCTTCACAAATTATAACGTCGGCATTTTTTAGAGTTTTAATGGCGCGTAAAGTGATGTCTTCATAATTTCCGATGGGAGTGCTTACTACAACGAGGCTCATTCAAACTTCCACATGCTTTTATCAAGTAGATGTGAAGCTTTGACGTTTTTAAGACTGGCGAGTAAAGAGTTTCTAATATCCGGGATTTCTTTTTCTAATTGCCTGATAAGTTCTTTCACACGTCGACGTTTGTAATCACCGTGAACTGTTTCTCCGCACATGAGCGGGCATTGACAACAGACAACTGGAAAGTTTTTTTGCCGTGTGTATTGTTTAATCTCTTCCTCTAAAACATAAATGAGTGGTCTGATGACAACGTTTTTACCATCATCGGCTTGAAGTTTTGGCGCCATTGCTCCTAAACGCCCAATAAAAAAAGCATTTAAAAGTAAAGTTTCAATCATGTCATCTTGGTGGTGTCCTAGTGCAATTTTATTACATTTTAATTCTTCAGCGAGGCCATAGAGACTTCCGCGGCGTAATCGACTGCACATTGAGCACCACGTAGAACCGCCTTGGTTTTTTTCTTGTACAATTTTATTAATATTTTTTGCAGCCATATGATAACTGATGCCGTGTTTTTCAAGATAATCTTCGATGATATGAGTTTCATAACCTTCGTAGCCTTGATCTAGATTTACGGCGATAATATCGAAATTTACAGGAGCGCGTTTTTTTAAATCATTTAAAACCGAAAGCATAACCCATGAGTCTTTTCCACCACTCACGGCCACCATGATTTTATCGCCTTCTTCGATCATATTAAAATCAACGATGGCTTGACCAACAGCTTTAAAAATACGGCGTTCAAGTCGCTCAGGTGTAAGTTCATAATCACCCGGAGCCCTTTTGCTGGTAGGCGTTTGAGCTTTTATATTTTCAAGTGTTGGTTGCATTAATATATATCCGTTCAATGTTTTTACGCTTAAGGGCTTGATCCTAAACTAACATCCACTTAAAGTGAACCTCGATGTCAGCAAATGATAAGAAATGGGTCAAAATCAGCTCTCAAGAGCTACTTAAAACGTCTTTTTTTAGACTTCGTTGCGAAGAAGCAAGGTTGCCTAACGGAAAAGTGTGTCCGCGCTACTATATTTTAGATTTTGTAGATTGGGTAAATATCGTTGCCCTCACAACAAAAGGTGAATTAATTTTAATAAAACAGTTTCGTTACCCCATTGATCAAACATGCATTGAAATTCCTGGTGGCGCTATGGATCCGCGCACAAACGAAACTCCTGAAACAGCTGCAAGGCGTGAATTGGTTGAAGAAACAGGTTATGTGCCCAGTGAAATGAAACTCATATTAGCGCAATATCCGAATCCTGCAATTCAGAGTAACAAACTATGGACTTTTCTCGCTTTGGGTTGTGAGAAAACACAAGATCAAAATCTTGATCCGTATGAAGACATAGATGTATTCACAGCGACGATTGATGAAACACTAAATATGATTAAAGTCGGCGAATTCACCCACTCGCTTTGTATTGCTTCGATTTATGTAGCACTTGCACACGTGAAATAAACTTCCCTTAAGTAGAGTATCCTTTAATACGTAAAACCTGAGGCGGGGGTGGAGCTTCTGATTCAGAATGAACGGTATCTACGTAGACTAATTTAATATGTGGGCAATTTTCCAAAACCAATCGAATATTGATAGGCTCATTTTCAAAAAACCAAACACTTCCGTCGGTTTTATCCATCTTCATGAAGAATTCTTTTTTAAAATTATAATCTTCAATTCCTGTACTGGGTTTTAAAATTAAATTTGCATGATCTTCGTTCAGTGGAAAACCCCATTGCTTTAAAGACGCCACAGAGCCTGTTTGCATGCGAGGCACATCGCGCCCTGTGAGATAATAAATATCAGCCCCAGCATTATGGAGATCATTCACAAATCCTACGGCACCCTCGTAGGGCACATCATGAAACAAGTAATCACTGCCAAAAAAATACTTCTTCCAATAATCAACAAGCTGTTGGGCGAATTCGGCTGATGGAGACAAGGAAAACCCGTAGCGAGCTAGTGTTCGTTTGACACCATAGTCTTCTGGATGAGGCTTCACTGTTAATAATAATTCAGATTCCTTCCGGTATTTGGCTTTGATTTCGGGTAGTTCAGCAAAAGCATGTAAAATTTTCGTGATCCTCGGACTCACGTCAAAGAGAGTGCTGTCGAGATCAAAGATGGCTTTAAGCCTTGTACCAGATGATTTGAGGGTAACGGCTTCCTTTAGGATTTCGTTAAGAATTGCAGGTCTTTTACTCATTCTTAGAGGAAGTAACTTCTTTGTTCTCGATTTGCAAAGTCTTTGTTGGTAGAAAAGTCCAGAATTTGCTTCAACAAATAAAGGGGTCATTGTGCAGAAATCACTTCTTCTTTTAATATGTGTAGCATTGGGTCTTACGGCTTGTACCAAAAAATCTGACGAAGTTATTTATACAATGGGTTTTACACCGGCTGAAAACGCCGAAACTGTTAATACAAACGGTAAAGTAATAGCAGATATAATTTTTAAAAAAACAGGCATTAAAATTAAAACATATGTTGCCAGTGATTACACTGCCCTCATCGAATCAATGAAGGGTGGCACTGTTCAGTTTGGATGGTTAGCCTCTTTCGGATTCGTACTTGCTGAAAAACATGCAGGAGCCAAGGTTCTCTTAAAATCAGTAAGACATGGAAAACCATATTTCTACTCAGCAATTATCACACGTAGTGATAAACCCTTTCGAAAAATTGAAGATCTAAAAGGTAAAAACATTGCCTGGGTTGACCCCGCAAGTGCAAGCGGTTACATCGTTCCTAAGGCATCACTTCTTAACGACGGCATAGATGCTGATAAGTTTTTTAAAAAACAAGTATTCGCAGGCGGCCATGATTCAGTAGTTCTTGGAGTAATCATGGGCTCAGTTGATGCAGGAGCTACTTTTACAAATGAACCTGAGGGATTAACAGGTTCATGGACAATGCTCACAAACGCAAAGCCAGAGTATAAAGAAAAAATCAGAACAGTGTATGTTTCACAGCCGATTCCAAATGATACGTTTGCAACAACTGATAATTTCAACAAAGCACATCCTGAAGTTGTAGCTAAGGTAATGGAAGCCGTTAAATCTCTTGAGACAACAGAAGAAGGTAAAAAAGCACTAAAAGATCTTTACCGCATTGATTCACTCATCGAAGCAAAGTCAGAAGATTTTGAACCTCTTCGTAAGGCTGCAGACGTGATTAAAATTGATATCGGTGGAAAGAAAAAATGATCCTGGCTCAAAACCTTTCTAAGCAATATCCCGATGGTACAAAAGGCCTAGATGCGCTTAACGTAAAAATTGAGCAGGGTGAGTTTGTAGCAATCATCGGGCGTAGTGGTGCGGGGAAAAGTACTTTTTTAAGGCAAGTGAATGGAACAATACTTCCCACTGATGGAAAACTTGAAGTATTGGGTTGTAAAGTCAGAGAAGCTTCACTTTATGAGATTAAAAAATTACGCAGGCATATCGGATTTATTTTTCAGCAGTTTAATTTAGTAAAAAGTCTCACAGTTATGGAAAATGTTTTGATCGGGCGCCTTGGGTATCATGGTGACGTTGGTGGAAGCATGGGTCTATTTACTGATGAAGATAAAAATCTTGCCCGTCATTATTTGCAAGAAGTGGGGCTTGATGGTCGATTTAATTCTCGTGCAGATCAACTTTCTGGCGGGCAACAACAAAGAGTCGCTATTGCTCGTGCCCTAGTACAAGATCCTAAAATTATTTTGGCAGATGAACCGATGGCAAGTCTTGATCCAAAACTAAGTGAAGTGGTGCTTGATCTTCTAAAATTATTTAATGAGAAAAAGAAAATTACAGTAATCGTTAATATTCACGTTCTAGAGTTAGCAAAAAAATATGCGACTAGAATTATTGGTCTTAAAGCGGGGCGCCTCATCTATGATGGTCCTATTGATGGGTTAACCGATGAAAAGTTGAGGCTCATCTATGACTGACACAACTATCCCACCATTGCCTTCAGCTGAAAAAAGAACTGTTGGAAATAAAGAACTTCAAGAGCACGCTGAATCTCATATATTTGAACGTTTTATGACTCTAAAATATTTCATTATTATTTCAGGCACGGCTTTATTTCTTTGGTCTGCTCGTGCAGTCGAGTTTGATCTTGCGATTTTATGGGCTAATCGCTCTCAGCTCTGGGATTTCATCACCGGAATGTTTCCTCCGGATATGGAAATTGCAAAACAAGTTTTTGACGAAGTAGTCGTAACAATACAATTGGCATTTGTGGGTACAGTGATAGCGACTATTATTTCAATACCCCTGGGTTTTATGGCGGCATCAAATGTGATGCCTCAAACTAAGACCGGCAAATCTATTGTCGCAGCCACAAGATTTCTACTCAACGCTGACCGTGCCATTGATGCTGTTATATTGGCATTGTTTTTCGCAGGAGCAGTAGGGCTGGGGCCTTTTGCCGGCACATTAGCATTAGCTATTCACTCAATCGGAATGCTCGGAAAACTTTTCTATGAAGCGATTGAAACCGTTGATAAGGGGCCAATCGAGGCTGTTGAAAGTGTGGGTGCCGGCAGACTTTCGATGATTCGTTGGGCTGTTATTCCTCAAGTCATTCCTTATTTCATAACTTACTTCTTATTTCGCTTTGAATTAAATATCAGATCCGCTGTTGTTCTCGGAGTCGTTGGAGCCGGTGGTATCGGATTCTTGCTCCAAAGTTATATGAAGCTATTCCAGTATCAAAGAACCTGCACTGTTGTGTTAGTCATTTTGGTGTTGGTAATGAGTCTTGATGCTTTTAGCACTCATCTTCGCAAAAAACTTATCGGGACATGATAAACAAAAAACAAATAAGAATGGTTCTGTTTGGGATCTTACTCATTCCATCTTATGGGTTTAGTTCTAATGATGCTACCAGTGATACATTTCGATTTGTATGCACTAAAAGCAGTAAAAGCCCGCAATTGCAAATCACAGCTCACTACACATTAACTTCAAGTAGTCTTACGGATGTGGCTATAAAAGGTGAGCGTGGTTTAAATTTATATCAAAAAATCGCTAATGCTGAATCCGGTTACAATCTTCGAAATCCACGCTTTAAAGAATTTTATCGATTTAATTTTACCCCCCTATAGACAGCGCGGAGCATATTACTATCTACTTTTGCCAAAGCGTATTTCATTAGTAGAGCGAGAATCATTTACTGGTTATTTTCTCAACGGTAATGAGAGTCGCGGGTTATCTAGTGTTACGCAATTAGTGTGCAATTTCTCGACAATTTAACTCAAATTTCTTTCAATAAAAATTCTCATGTTTCCGGTCGTTCGGCCGATAGAGTTTTGTAGCAAAATGGTATGTCAGATTAATTTAAGTTTTATTGACGAAGTTTTTGACAGCCAAAAGAATGCTCGCTCTGAATGAATGTGGGATAGGTGCGTTTGACTAGCACCAAAGATAAGTGTAGCCTTAATATATAGGGATTACTTTTTCAGGAGTTTTATGAAGAAGTTTTTTATCAATAATGGTGGCCAAAACATTGGGCCTTTAGATATGGAATCCATATTCCAAAAGGTTTCTACATCTGAATTAAAAACTACAGATCATATTTATCTTGGTGATAAAGATGAATGGATTCCTATTAGTCAACATACTGAATACGCAAAATACTCAAATACTCAGAAGCTCATGGAAAATACAAAAAACACTGAATCACCAGTATCTAAAATACAGGTTAGTGAAACTTCAGTTTCCGCAGATCAAGTTGCTGCAATATTACCTTTAAGTATCAGTGGTGATGAATGGTTTGTGCTTAAAGGCAAAGATCGTCACGGGCCATATCTCTATTCAGGCATGATCAAAATGCTTCAGCAGAAAATTTTATTTGAATTTGACTACATTTGGCATCAAGGAATGGCGTCATGGATGCGTATCGCTGAAGTTGCAGATTTTCAACCTGAGCATATTCGCACGATAATCAAAAGCATGAGTGTAATTGAGGCTAGCGAAATATTTTTTAGACGTAAACACACACGTTCACCTTATGAATGCCCCGTGATTATTCATGATAACTCACGCGTATGGAAAGGCCATAGCATTGAGGTTAGTGATGGTGGTGCTGGAATCATCATGGAAAACGCCATGGTATTGCCTGGTCAAAATGTTTATTTGCATTTTAAACCCGGGCCACATTCAAAATCATTTAATGTATTATGTGAAGTAGTAAGCAAGAGATACGTCAAAGGCATTAAAGATAAAAATACGCCTCTTGTTTATGGAATTAAATTTATCAATATACAAAAGCTTCATAAAGAAGAGTTAAAAACGGTTCATGCTGTGGCATAAGCTGTCACAGTAAAATAGCGGTCATTTGCAGTATGTACACTCCGACCACACATAAATTGTTAAGTGCGAAGCTTTGTTTTGCTTCGTGGGGGACAAGTGTTGAGGGGTTTACATATTCAAAAGCTAAAGTACTTACCTGCAGTTTTAACTGTGGTTGGGCTTCTTTTTAGCACTGCTTGTGGAACACCTGCGCAGTTTGGTCTTAATGAACAGACTGAATCATTTGGACAAGTTGTTACTTACAATACTCAAGTCGACATGCTTCTTGTTGTTGATAACTCTGGCTCCATGGGAACAAAACAAACCCAACTCTCACAACAGCTTTTACCATTCATCGATTACTTGGTTACAAGTGGTTTTGATTTTCGCATAGCAGTTACAACGATGGATATGAGTGGTAGCGGTGCAAGGGGAAGTTTTGTGGGTTCACCAAATGTACTTACAAAATCAACTCCTGATCTTCGCAACGCATTTATTCGAAATATTTCACAGGGTACTCGAGGTAGTGATCTCAGCCGTGGATTAGAGGCTATGGCTTTTGCCATTAGTGATTCAAAACTTGCCGGTGAAAATTCTGGATTTTGGAGAAAAGAAGCATTACTTGCTGTTATTTTCCTAACTGACGAAGAAGATGCAAGTGCTAACAACACACAGTACTATATTGAGCTTCTTGATCAGAAAAAACCTTTATTTATTGGTGGGTCACGTGGCTGGCTTGCAAGTAGTATTGTTGTAAAAGAATTAAGTCAGCAGTGCACTTCACTTAATCAATTTGCATCACCAGGTTATCGTTACGTAGGTTTATCTGATGCGAGTAATGGAATTATTGAATCGATATGCTCACCTGATCTCATCCAAGCAAGTGCAAATATCAAAGCGCGCATCACTGAAGTACTCACACAATACCATCTAGCATCTGATGCAGATGTAGAGACAATTCGTATTTTTATAAATGGAAAATTAATTGCAAATGATCCTAGCAATGGTTGGACCTACGATTCACGTGGATACACGATAACATTTCACGGGAGTTCTATACCTCCAGCTAATGCAAAAGTTCAAATTTCATATAAACCAAAAAAGGCTAGAGCATAGGCCAGGCTAAGGGAGAAGTTATGTTTAGCGAGTTTGGAAAATTTATTATTGACGGTGGAGTAGCAGTATACAGCATGTTGTTGTTAGCTGGTTTCTCTGGTGCAATTATCTATGAAAGAGTCCAAGCTCTTTACTTTAGATACGGCTTAAAAACAGACGCTTTCTTGGCGCAAATTAAAGCCATGATTGTTGGCGATCGCATTGAAGAGGCGATTGCATTTTGTTCAGCACAAGGCCAAGCTCTGCTCCCAAAAGTAGTTAAGCAGATTCTTGAACGCTCAGACCGTGATGATGAGAGCATTAAAAACGCTCAAGATATTTCTACAATGGAAATTGTACCTTTGATCACTCAACGTATGGGTTATCTGGTTATGGTGGCCAACGTTGCGACACTCATTGGTCTCTTGGGTACAATTCACGGTTTGATTCAATCATTCCAAGCTGTAAGTTTTGCTGACCCGGTACAAAAGCAAACATTACTTGCGCAAGGTATTTCAATTTCTATGAATACCACAGCTCTTGGTCTACTCGTTGCCATTCCTGTGATGATTATTTACAGCTTTTTGCAAGCGCGCCAAAACAAGATGTTAGAAGATATTATTGGTGTGAGTGCCAAGGTAGTTGATCTTTTGATGTCTAGAAATTACCACGCTTATGACGAAAACGCAGCCTTTGCACCAGGAGAAACAATTCCTCCTGTATCTAAAGTAGGCAATAGCTCAGCTAAACGTAAATCGGCTTAAGGAGTAGATATGCGCATATCACGTTTTAGAGACAATGCAGCACATGCGACATTTGAGCTAAATTTGGCTCCGATGATGGATATGTTTGTTTCAATTATTCCTTTCATGATGCTTTCAGTTTCTTTTATGCAGATTATGCTCATCGATGTTCCATTGCCAGTTCCAGTGTCGCAAGCACTTGCGGATGATCGTGCACAAACAAAGCGAGAAGTTGCAATCAGCATTAAAATGGAAAACAAACTTGGTTTTGCCATTGATGTAAAAGATGAGCGGGGTCGTAACACGCGATTATCAGTAGGTAAAATTGGATCTGATTTTGACTATGTTGGGTTACATAAAAAACTAGTTGAAGTTAAGCAGAGATTTCCAAAAGTTTTCAGAGTTGAGCTTAATCCAGATGACAGCGTTGATTATAAATCAATCGTTCAAGCCATGGATGCATCTCGAAGTATTGAAAAAAATGATCCAAAGATCATGATTGATAAAACTGAGTCACCACTTTTGTTTCCGGACGTAATTTTGTCCAATGTGATGGGGTAAGAGTATGAATGCTGCAGTAAGAGCATTAAGGCAAAATCAAAGTGGAACATTTGCGCTTCAGATCACAAGTATGATCGATATGTTCACTATTATTCTTGTTTTCTTATTAAAGAGCTATTCATCAAGCGTCGTTGATATGGCTCCTATGAAAGATCTTCGACTTCCTTCATCAACCGCAACCGTATCACCTGTAGAAGCGCTTAAATTGGCTGTGTCTAAAGACGGAATTTATGTTGATGATAAATCAATTGTAGTTTTTGAAAACGGACAACTACCTAAGAGTGCAACTGACGCTTCTGATACTCGTTTTATTAAGCCGTTGTTTGAAGCGCTTAATACACTGGCGCAAAAATCAAAAAATATTGCTAAGCAAAATGAGAATGTAACGTTTGATGGAAAAATAGTATTTCAGGCTGATCAATCTTTGAATTATCAGCTGATCAAAAAGGTAATGTACACAGCTACTATAGCCGGTTATAGCGATTTTAAATTCGCTGTAGTAGCGCAGCAGTAAGGGACGGCGATGAGACTTTTGTTTCGCTTGCCTACAATTCTAATTACTCTCCTGGCTCTAAGTCTTGTCAGTGGCTACGACTTTGCTTACGCGCAAAATAAATCTACTAACCTAAATGAAGAACTAAAATTAAATATCGGCGATGAAGTAGGTAATGAGATTAAATCGCTAAAAACTGAGCTGCTTATTAATAGCAATGATGAAAAAGCATTACGGCAACTCACAAAGCTTTTACAAAAATATAAAGGCACCGCCCTCGAAGCCTCTCTTAATTTTCGATTAGCAGAGCTTTATATGAGACGCGCTAAAACAGCCCGGTTTTTTGAAATCCATAGAGATAATTCACAAATCGTACACTTCACGCCAAAAGAAACTAAATCGGCATCAAGTCGTGGTTGGATCACCAAAGCAGTAGGTGTATATGACTTAATTGAAAAACGTTTTACCCATTATCGCGATATGGATCTTGTTTTATTTAACAATGCATTTGCGCGCCAAATGATTGGTGAAGAAAAGCAAGCATTGATTCGTTATCGTAAAGTGATTACAGACTTTGCTGAGTCAGCGTTAGTTCCAGATTGTCATCTAGCAATTGGTGAATCACTTTTTAATTCAAAGTCATTTCAAGCGGCATTTGATGAATTTCAAAAAATTAGACAGTTTAACGATTCACGAGTTTATCCATACGGCCTTTATAAAGCGGCATGGGCACTGTACAGCCTGCGTCGTACAGCAGAGGGCCTAAGTGTATTAGAAGAAGTTGTTTCTTATTCAAAGCTTTTACCTTCAGAAGAGACGAGGAGTCGTCTTGATCTCACGCGAGAAGCGCTTGATGATATGGTCGTATTTTTTGAAGACGTAAAAAAACCTACTGAGGCTGTGAGTTACTTTCGAAAACAAGGTGGAGATGATAAAGCCGGTAATCTGTTATTAAAGCTTGGTAAAATATATCAACGTCATTCACGTCATGGGCATCTTGAAATTGTATTTATAGATCTTCTTGATACTGTGCCGGGTACACCCGAGCGACCTGAGATACATCGAGATCTTATTGAAAGTTTTGAAATTACAAAACAACGAACAAAAGCAGTGGTCCATTTAGAAACGCTATCAGATATTTGCCAAGAAAAAAGCAAATGGTCAAAACTTCAAAAAATTGAAATTCAAAAATCATGCTGGGAACATCTTGAGCAAACAGGCAAAAAATACGCAAGCAAATGGCATAAGGATTATAAGAAATCACCAAACGCTGAACTAGCGCATCTTACAGCACGTTCCTATGAATCATTGTTAAAGAATGAACAAAAAATTAGTGATGAAGACAAAACTCGTTTCAGTTACGCTGAGCTCTTATTTCAACAAAATGATTACCGTCGTGCAAGTTCTCAGTATTCAAAAGTTGCATATATCACCAAAGATCTCAAACTTCGTCACGACTCTTCATACGCAGCACTAGTGAGTGTTGAAAAAGCAGTGGGCGATAAATGGTCTGATTCTGATGAGCGTTTATTTGCAATCTTAGCACATGATTATATATCGCTTAATCCTAAAGGCCAGTTTCTCACCGATGTAAAATTCAAAAAGGCGTTTATTGCTTATGATAAAGGTCGTTACGAAGAAGCTGCGCCTCAGCTCAAAGATCTTGCACTGGGTTACAACAATTCAGAGCGCGGTAGAAAAGCTGCGCATTTATATTTAGATATTCTTAATATCCAGAAAAAATACAGTCAATTGCGCGATGAGAGTTTTTTGTTTGTACAAAAACTTACACTCGATGCGCCGATGAAGGCTGAGTTTATGAAGATATACCAGCAGGCATCATTTATTGTAATTCAAGATCTTGAATCTAAGGGTAAGTATCAAGAAGCGGTAAAAGGTTATATTAATTTTGTAAATGGAGATCCAAAATCAGTCCTAGCTGATAGAGCGC
Organism: Oligoflexia bacterium; assembly: GCA_034439615.1. Classification (NCBI taxonomy): domain Bacteria; kingdom Pseudomonadati; phylum Bdellovibrionota; class Oligoflexia; species Oligoflexia bacterium. The sequence goes on from JAWXAT010000035.1 coordinate 13,581, forward strand.
TATACAATGCTGTGCGTTCTGCTAATTTGGCTGGCGATTTACTTCAGGCTTCAAAACTTGGAGAGCGAGTAATTAAAGATTATCCACAATCCACTTACAAACTTGAACTTGCTCGAGCACTGGTAACTCTTTATGAAGCGCAAGCTCAGCTTGGGCCCGCTGGGCAAATGCTTATTCGCCTTGCTGATTGGGATACAGAAAAAAGATTAGCTTATCTTCTCACAGGTGCAGATTATAAAGCGCTTAATAATGAGTGGGATAAAGCTGTTCAGATTTATCATCAACTTTCTTTGAAGGCTGGTAATAAAATAGAAGGTAAAATCGCATTAGAACGGCTCGCTGGTTACAACGAGCGTTTTAATAAATGGGATAAATCGCGCAAAATATTTGAGCAACTTATCGAACTTAGAGTTCAGCCACAGGCAAGTCTTGCTCTGTTAAAGTTAGTTTTGCATGCATACAATGTTGAGAAAAATAGTGAGAAAGCATTTAAGTTAGCAAAACAAGTTGTAAGCATGAAGAATGATGGCAAAGTTTCAACATACGCTTTGGCTCAGGCCCGTTTGATTCAAGGCAAAATATTAGAAGCAGAATTTGATATGGTTGGTGTAAAGGCTAGACCTGAGCGACTCAGTTATGTTCTTCAAATTAAAACAGAAAAATTAGATAACGCGCAAAAGGCCTATCAAGAAGTTATTAGTTTTGGCGATAGACCCACAGCTGTTGAAGCACTTATTCGATTAGCAAAATGTTATGAAAAATTCTCCATTGCCATTCATTCAATTGAAGCCCCAGTTGATGCACCAGATGCTGATAAAAAGAAATTTTATCAAGAGCTCGACAATATGGCCATGCCTATTGAAGAGAAAAATGCTGAAACTTTACAGATAGCACTTAAACAAGCCAAAGATATTAAACTTCGAGATGGAAGTATTGGAAATATTCAAATGGAACTCAATCGTTTGTCGCGCCGAGCAGTCTCCAGCCGCATAGCTATAGATTTAACAACGCCTGAAAACGTTTTACCGATGGTGAACTAAATGAAGTACTTAGTTTTGGTTTTTGCATTATTGGCTGTACAGATTTTAATGACGGGTTGTTCATCAACTCAGACGCAGCCACAATACGATGCAAGGGTATCTGAAGCGGCATATGTTTACAAAAAATCAATTCAATCCATTACCATGGCTGAGGTAAAATCAGATCTTTGCACTAAAAATGCTGGTAAAATTAAGGCTCAATGGAATTGGAAACAAGCTATCGAAGTAGCTGATAGCTGTATGAAGACACGTCAATTTGCAATGGCTGAAGAAATTGGAAATGAACTCTCTACTCGAGAACCAGCAGGGCCATGGGGGCCGTATTTCTTAGCGAGTGTTGCTCGTGAACGCGGTGAGCTTGAGCGAGCTCTATGGATGAGCGAACTTGCAATGAAGCGTGCTCATGAAGTTGGGATTTTACATTATCTAAGAGCGCAAGTTTTATGGGATAAAAAAGAATACGGTGCAGCAGTTGCCAGTTTTGAGAAAAGTACTGAGCTTGATTCTTCCATTGTTCCAGCGCATCTTTTCTTAGGGCAAATTTATTATCGTGATCAAGATTATACCGCTGCTTCAAAACATTTTTATGCGGTATTAAAAATAATTCCGAGACATCCAATAGCGCTTTCTGGTCTGGCTGAAAGTCAGTTGAGAGAAAATAATGTTCAAGGGGCCCTAGATGCCTACTCAAGACTTGCTGATTCTTATTCAAACGACGGCTTGTATTTAGCTCGCATTGGTGAAATCTATGAAACTGTCTTGCACGATATTCCCAAAGCATTAAGTGCTTACAGAAAATTACACGGCCTCATTCAAAGTGGTCGCATTACTAAAAATAGTGAAATTTCACTTGATGCAAAGATCAAAGAATTAGAACTCAGCACTCAAGAAAAGAGAACTCTGGCAGCCTCCGACGAGAAAGGAAGTCAGATTAAATGAAGTACTTAGTAATGATTATTTTCATAGTTCAAGTTTTTAATTCCTCAGCAATTGCTGAGAATAAAAAAACTGTCATTATGAGAAAAACCCAATCAGTTGATTTTGATGGCGACACCGTTGATGGTAAAGGTCGAAATCCTGATGGCGCCTATTTAGTACAAAAACGCTCAGTTGATTTTATACCACTCTACAAAATACGTGAGCATTTTGATAAGAATATTAAAGCTAGTATTGACTACCTAAAATGAGGATGAAGTCATGCATGCATTGAAAATTAGAATGCCCTTGATGGTGCGACATACGGTAAAAGGCCGTCAGGTGCGCGTTCATCAATTTCGTGGCCCTGAGCGTATGATTGGTACTGCGCGGGGTTCTGACATTCGATTGCTTACAAAGGGTATCTCAGGTGTTGTGTGCATGATTGAAAGACGTCCTCAAGGATGGTTTATCGTAGATCTTGGGAGTCAGCCAGACGTAAAAATCGATGGAAAGCCCTTTGTCGAACATATGATTACTGAGAAATGCGTTCTACAAATCGGTGAAAATAATTTGGAGTTTAATCTTCAAAAGAAACGCCGTGAAATCTTCACTGATCAACAAGATCTTCAAGGTAATCACAAGTTATCAGTTATGAAGTGGCGCGGTCGTATATTAACTACAACCCAAAATGCTTCGGAGCTGATTCCTTATAAGTCATTAGATAATGTTGAAATCTCACAGTTTAATTTGCCAATACCTAAGGTCATTGAAAAAGAAAATTTTACGATTGATCCGCATCTTAAACGCCCGATGCAGGGAACCTTTTTGGCTATACTGTTGTTTTTTGTTTTTCTGATTGGCATACCGATGCCTAAAAAAGAACTCGAAAAACCAAAAGATAATGTTTATACACGCATGATTTTTGACAGCAAAGTGCTTAATCAAAAACGTAAACAACTTGTCAGTCATGGTGTGAAAACTCAAACAGGTACTGGTGCTGGCAACGGCAGTTTGTCTGAAGGCCAAAAAGGTGCAAAGGCTCAGGTTAATAAAGCTGTGAGCTCATTACGTAAAGCAGGTTTGCAATCAGTGATTAGTAAAATTGCTTCTCGTGCAGCAGCCAATGCAAAACTCATTGCTGTTCTTGCGGGAACTCCACAAGCAGATGCGAGTATACCGTCGCAAATGGGTGGAATCGCACCCTCCAGTGTTATCGATAACAAGCAAGGCATCACAGGAAATAATAAAGGTTTTAAAATGGGCGCCATTGGCACCGGAGGCAAGGGTGGCGGCACAGGTGGATACAAAGCTGGCACAGGGTTAGGTACCGGTAGTGTCGGTAATGGTGAGGTTGGAATCGACGATGAAGAATCAATAGTAGAAGGTGGACTTGATCGTGAAGTCATTGCTGCAGTAATACGAGAACATTTAGGGCAGATTCGCTACTGTTATGAGCGACAACTCTCTGCAAGCCCTGATCTTTATGGAAAAGTAAAAATTAAATTTAGTATTGATGCTGGTGGACTTGTTGACACGCAATCCATTGGTCAAACAACTTTAAAAAACGCGATGGTAGAGGAATGTATTTTGAGGCGCATCGCCACATGGAAGTTCCCTAAGCCAAAAGGCGGGACAAAAGTTCTTGTCTCTTACCCGTTCTTATTTAAGAGCGTTCAGTAAGAGTCATAGAGCATTGGAGGATATATGCGTACTCTCAATATATTAGGCACACTTGTGTGTCTTTTACTCGTACTTGTATGTGAGTCCACAGAGGCTCGAACTAATAAGTATGATCGTGGAAGTTCTAAGAAAAGTGATAGTGCTCTAAAAGATTCAGCACCCGCTGAAACTGATAAGGCCACTTCGGCGACGTCTTCTCCGGGTAATGCTGAGAAAAAGATCGATATCAGTGATCTTGAAAATAAGTATTGGACAGCAAAAGATACTGAATTCAATGTTGTTCAAAACCGTCTGTATACTAAAGCAAAAAAGTTTTCTGTTACACCTACAACTGGGCCCTTATTAACTGATTCATTTAACACGTCCTGGAACTACGGTGTGGCGTTGAACTATTATTTTACCGAACGAGAGGGTGTTGAGGTGACAGGGTGGAAAACTGCTTCGACTCCTTCGAGTACAACGAGTTATTTTACCAATCGATTTGCTGTGCAACCTGATTATAATATTCACTCAGGTTTTATCGGGGTTTCTTATAATTGGATTCCAGTTTATGCAAAACTAAGCTTACTTGAAAAAAAGATATTTTATTTTGATATGTCTCTTTCTCCAGGTTTGGGTGTTAGTTTTATGAATTCAAATACATTTGCGACTACTGTTTCTAATTCAGCTGCAAGAGCACAAACGCCAATAACATTGTCACTGGATTTTGCACAGCAAGTATTCATCTCTGAACACTTTGCACTTCGCTTAGATCTTCGTAATCATTTTTACCAAGAGAAGATTTATAAAGCAGATCTTCAAACAGAAGTGCAAAGTAAATCGACGTACTACGGTTCAATTATGTTGGGTGTGACGATCTTTCAATAAATGTAGAAGGGTACGGGGAAGTGCATGGGTAATTTAATTGGTTTCATTATTGTGAGTATAATGGCTTCATCTGTGGTTCAAGCCCGCATGATGGATCATGAAGGCAATTTGTCAGATCACGCCCAAACAGTAAAAATTGAATCGCCTCAAATAAAGTCAGTATGGTCATGGAATACTTTAAAGGCTAAAGTGACTAATAAAATGAACAGTTGGTTTAATAAATCTCCTATTGTGAATTCAATTGTGAAATCTGCTGATACAGAAATTGATTCATCAGCACGCTCCATTGCTAGTTTTGAAGCGGCAAAAGTCAGTATGAAAAAGGCTGTTGAACAAGTGAAAGTCTTGCAGGTAGTGAAGGTTGCTACCAAAGGAGTTCCATTTAAAGATGAAAATCTAATTTTAGGGCGTAATAATGTGCCCGTATTTGAATTTAAAAAGTTTAAAGCCCGTGTATTGGCTTTGAAAATCAAAAAGATACCAGAGCTAAATATCGGAAGTGAAGCTGTTTTAGATTCAGATACACTTAAAGAATTTGTCGTTGAGCCCTTACCATTAGTCAAATTTACCGATATCAAAGCACTTGATTCGCCCGAACTTTTGTCAGATCTAAAATTTAAACAAGAACTTGGCGAGTCAGTTATTTTGGCAAAAGATCAAGTAGTAATTGACATCCCCATTCTTACTGAAAAAGAGAAAGTAACTTCTGAAAAAATCGATAAGCTAGTATATAAACTTGATTCTGAATTTCAAGTCGTAGAAATGCCAGTTAATAAGCTCAATGAAGAAGAGTTAAAAATGCTTCGTGCCATGATACTTTTTGAAAAAAAAGATCAGTGTCATATTGCTTCAGGAATATTTTCAGACCTGACTAATTCTGAAAATTATCAAGTAAAAGAAAGTAGTAGGTTTTACCTGGGGCTTTGTCTTCATGAAATGCGCTTGCCTTCGGAAGCTTTGCATTATCTTTTAAAAATTATTAGAGCAAATGATGTTCGTTACACAGCGGCAGCCATCGCAGCGAGTGTTGAAGAGATTCAACTTCAACATGAGAATGATGTGGCTGAGGCGATTTTATCTGTAAAAGATGTGAAGTTATACCCAGCAGATAAAATATCTGACGTGCACTATTTGTTAGCGAAATATTTTATCAAAAAAGATCAGCCAGAAAAAGCGCTTGATCATGCTCAGAAAGTTCAGCCAAAGAATGTTCATTATTATAAAGCTCAATATATCGCATCAGTAGCTGAATACGTTGTTGGTAAATTAGATGCTTCATTAAAACGTCAGAATGAAATTGCCGCTGAACTTATTCGTAAGAATACAAATAAAGATATTCTAGCTCTTATTCAGGTAAATACTGGTCGCGTTGCATTTCAAAAAGGAAAGTACAAAGATTCATTAGAGGCATTTAGAAAAGTTCCGAAAGACCATCCTGTATGGATGCAAGCACTTACTGAGCAGGCTTGGGCGCAACTTCAGTATAAAGATGCAGCTGGTGCCATTGGCAATATGCATTCCATACATTCACCTTATTTTGAATCGGTGTTTAAGCATGAAAGTTATGTCGTGCGTTCTATTGGCTATTTAAATATTTGCCAATATGCAGATGCATATAAGTCACTTGCTTATCTTGAGCACAAGTATCTTCCTTGGCTGGCTAAGATGGAAGAGTACAATAAGAAAAGTGATTTAAAGAAGGTATATCAAACTGTTGCTACATATCTTCAGGGCAAATCTAGTATGAATGTTGATAATGTACCCTATCAGGCACTTCGCGAGGTAGCTCGTCAAAGAGATTTTTTAAACGCACAAGATAGTATAAATCAACTTATTGATGAGCATGGTGGTTATGCGTTCGTTAAAAGGCTAATTGAAAAAGATAAAATAAATCTTTTGGCTAGACGCAATGCTACCATTACTAAGATTGCTCAAATACAACAAAAAATTAAAAAGATTAAGAATACTCCAAGTGCCCCTCGTCAATCAGAAGCTTGGCGCTTTGAACTCACTAATCTTGAAGACTTTCTATCTATTTATGAATTTAAAGTGTTAACTCTTAAAGAAAGTTTGACGGGGATTGAACGCCTAGCGCCAGTTGCTCAAGAGCGTATTGCAAAATCAAAAAATGAAATTCGAGTGCAAGCTGGTAAAATTTTAAAACAAAATTTTACACAACTCATTCGCGATTTAAAAAAGAACTTAGATAATAATGAACTTATTAAGTATGAAATCTATGCAGATAGTGGCGAAAATATTAGGTATCAAGTTGCTGGTGGAAAAGTCGGGGGGCCAAGCAAATTGAGTGAAAGTCGAAAACCCACAGGTATGAATTGGGATTTCGACGGTGAATTTTGGGAAGATGAAATTGGAAATTACAGATCGTCATTAAAGAATAACTGCCAAGCCAATAGTGCTGTGCAGGCTAAAAAGGAGTAGTTTATGGTTATGGTGAAATTTTTTGTCTCATTAAGTATTATATTGTTTTTTACACGCGCTGCTTGGAGCCAAGAGGTTAAAAGTCAACTTGAGCAAATGAATACCAATGCTGTGAATAGTGAGAAAAATAAAGAAAACTATGAAAAGAATCAAAAGACTGCAGAGCAAAATTTAAAAACTATCGACGATAATTTAAAAACACTTTCAGAGCAACGTAATCAAATTCGTGAAAATAGTAAAAAAGCAGATCAAAATGTATTAACAATGGGCAAACAAGAATTGCAAATTCAAGAGTTAGTTAAAAAAGAGAAAGTGACAATTGACACAGAGAAAAAACAAATTGAGCAACTTCAAGTTAAGATGGATCAGGTAAATAAAAACATCAAAAAACGTGATGAGAATCTTCTGGCATATAAAACCAAGCTTGAGACCATTTCAAAAGAAAAAGAAGAATGGCTTAATCAAAAAAAGGCTGCTCAAAGTCTTGAAAAATCAATCGATGAAAAAGAAAAATTAGCTCAGACTGATAGAGGTGAGTGGAAGAAAAAAGCTCAAGCCTATTCAGCCGAAGTTGCTAAATGGAAAAATGAGGCCAATGAGAATAAAGCGCTTCATAAGAAATACGAGAAACTTAATAAATAACTATTCGACATGGGTGTAACTTTGAGTCTATCTATCTCTTAAGAAGAGGTAATGAGTGGCTCAAGTTGATCGCATTAAAATTGAACCTGAGTGGAAAGCACTGCTTAAATATGAGTTTGCGATGCCTTACATGGTAGAGCTTAGGGCATTTCTTAAAGAGCAATTGTCCAAAAAGAAAATTATTTATCCAAAGCCTTCAGAGATTTTTAATGCTTTTAAACATACTCCTTATAGCAAAGTAAAAGTCGTGATTCTAGGGCAAGACCCTTATCACGGCCCAGGTCAAGCTCACGGGCTTTGCTTTTCAGTGCGTAAAGGAGTGAAGCCTCCGCCATCTTTGCAAAATATATTTAAAGAAATCGAAACAGATGTGAAAATTTCGCGCCCTACAAATGGCGAGCTTACCTATTGGGCCGATCAAGGTGTTTTACTTTTAAATACAGTTTTAACTGTCGAAAATGCCAAAGCCGGTTCTCATCATGGCAAAGGCTGGGAGCGATTCACTGATCGGGTGATTCAAACTCTAAACCACAGCGAGAAACCTTTGATTTTTGTTCTGTGGGGAAGCCCCGCTCAGAAAAAAGCAGAGCTGATTACGAATAAAAAACATGTGATTTTAAAATCTCCTCATCCTTCACCACTGTCAGCTCACCGCGGGTTTTTAGGCAATAAGCATTTTTCTAAAATCAATTCTTGTTTGGTAAAATGGGGAGAAAAGCCCATTGATTGGGCAACGAATTATTGATGCGTTTGGAGTTATTTCTTTTTAGCTAAAACGTAAAATTGTCCCGTGAGAAAATCAGTGAAGGCCCCAAAAAGCAGGGAATTCAAAACGCTATATTTTGAAGAAGCCATGATTTTTCGTTGGAGTGATTCGATTTCAAACCCTGTGCGATTAACCATTTGAGAAACTTCTTTGCGCGTGAAAAATCGAATATGATCAATGTCTAAAATTCCAGAATCTTGGTAGGTGAATTCACCTTTGAAAATCAAAGATCGCAAAATACGATAATGGCGAATATTTGGAATAGAAATTAAAATATGGCCACCTGCTTTTAGATAGGGGCGAAACTTAAGTAAAATTCCCCACGGATCATAGAGATGCTCAAGCACATCAGCAAAGACAATACAGTCAAAGCTTGCTTCGCTGAAAGGAAGCTTAGTATTTTCAATATCACCGACAACGACTTCTTTAATATTCTTACGCGCTTTTTCTGCGGCTTCAGAATTTAATTCGATTCCTGAGACTTCACCCTTAAAGTTTTTCCAGCCTTCAGCAGCTCCGCAACCAACGTCTAATATTTTTTTACAGCCTGGTGGTATCATGGCAATAAGATCATCGCGCCGACTTTCGAAGTACTCAGGTTTTTTTTGAAAGAGTGAGCTTGATGTGCCCTGTTTTGTGAGATCCATAAGAGCTAAAATATGCAGGAATCTGAAATATTTAAAGTAAATTCGGTCTTTTTAAAATCCAGCTTAAACCCACTATAAGCTCAGATGTGAGCAAGGCGGTATTAAAACTAGTTATTAATGTGCAAATGGGTCCAGCGGATCTGAATCAACTCCACCTCATGCTGTGGAAAATCATGGGGATTTCTGTTGCCTGTTGTACTAAATATATCCTGATTTTCAGGTCTGAATCCATTTTCTGTTCTATGAAAACCCGGCCCAAATGTTCCATTACCTGAAGGCCCCGGATACCAAAAATCTGCTATGAGTGTTGTTGGATTTCCACCCAGTGTTCCAAACCATGTGGCATCAGCTTTATATAATTTTTCATGTCCAAAAGCAGTAAAAGTAAATAAATATCCTTGGTATCCTGAAGGATCATACATGATGTCAACCCCGGGCGTGGCATGGCATCCGCCCTGATAATTTTCAAAACATAATCGCTTTGGAGTAATTTCGTTGTTGGGACCCGTCCAATTTACACCATCCCAAGATTCGACATTATATACGGCATCAGTCGAGTTGTTTTTGACTTGGGTATACACAGCGACAAATCTATCATTTGGAATCTTTATGATTCTAAAATGCTGACAGCCCAGACTGCTTGAAGAGGTACAATTCAAATTTAGAGGACCAGAAAGCCTGGTCCAAGATGTGCCATTTGACGATACAGCAATTCCAATCTTACCATCATTATCAGTATTTGCAGAGTAAGGCCCACCAGTGTAATACATTACATAATTGTATGTTGTTCCCCCAATAGCGACGTTTTTTAAAACGGAGGGATCACAGACATGATAGCCATCAAAGCTTGCACCCCCACTGCTTTTAAAAACCTCTTGTGGGGCTGACCAATTTATTCTGTCATATGTCCATGAGTGCCAAATACTATCACGATTTCCAGTAGCATTATCGGTACCGCACCACCAAGATTTCCATTTTGAGTCGCTAGTATCAAAAAGAATTGTGGGGCCATAGTCATAAGATCCAAGATGGGCAGGATACGGTTTCTCATCAGGCCAAAGTTGTGGGGTTGGGGTAAATGAATCTGATGCGCTAACTGTTGCAATAGTTCTGGATGTAAACTGCTGTTGTTCACATGCCAATGAAGAAACACTGTTGTTGCATCAATTTAAAAAACTGGCTAAAAATACCGTTATACCGTATAATGTAATAATTGAGGATAGCAGCATGATCAAAGACTTTGGTAATAAGGCAGCTCAAGAAATATGGGAGACAGATTCTTCCAAGACTTTGCCGAATGAATTTTGGCTTCGAGCTAAAGCCCTTTTAACCATCATGCATAGCACTTCAACATTAGATGATTTGAAGATTCGAGGACAGCCGTCAAATGTACGTTTGCATAAACTCAAAGGGGATCGAAAACATCAGTGGAGTGTTACAATTAAACTCCCTTGGTGCATCACCTTCGAGTTTAAAAGTGGAGAGTTTTCGAATGTTAGAATTGAAAATTATCACAAAGGATAGAATATGATTAAAAATCCAAAACCGATGCATCCAGGACAAATCTTGAGTGAAATTTATATGACTGAAATGGGTCTTAACCAAACTCAGTTAGCTAACAAGTGTGGTTGCTCACCAAGAAAGATCAATGAGATCGTCAACGGCAAGCGCGCGATTTCCCCTGAGTTTGCCATTGAGCTAGAAAAAGTTCTTGGTATCACGGCAGAGATGTGGGTTCGCATGCAAGCAGAGTTTGATCTTTGGCGGGCTCGTCAGCAGGCAGCTTCTTAATCCGCAATTTAATGTGAAATCTTGGCCCAATTTCGTCTTTTGGCAAGGAGCTTAACAGTATAGCTGCGCTCTAATGTAATCAAGGGGTAGCTGACGATTGAATCTATAGGCTCAGGCTTTGCATTTTAATTTTGTGAATTACCTGATTATAAGAGGGTTAGTATGATGAAGTACCGAATTTTTACTCTGACTTCCATAGCCTTTACGGTTTTAACTGTACTTGTTATTTCAAAATCCTCATTTGGTTTGTCTGTAACGCCTCAGTTTGCGACCTCTCGTTTCATCAAAAGCGCACCACAAACTGATTCATCAAAATGTGTTAATCACGTACAAAGTGTACTTAACGATCACTCTAAGCATGCAGGTACTATGGTTTATGCACGGCAACTTCAACTTGATGAACTTACAAAAATGCGCAGTCATGCTTGGAAGATCGCAAGTTTTTCGACAATCCTTTTTGCTTTTAGCTTGGCACTTTTATGCACCCTTATTTTTTGGAAGTATATCTTTACTCAGCGATTTTCAAATTCCATGGCCATTGCACTTTCTGGTGTTTTGATCACGGTTAATTTTTGCGGTGCATTTTTCTGGGTCAGACACTCAGCCGATTCACATAAGAAATATGTGCAACAATTCAAAGCCAATTTAGACGATATTAATGTCGAAGTTTTACAGAGTAAAGGAAAACAAGCCCGCGGTAATTTAGGAAAATTTATTGTGAAAGTTCATTCAAGTTATATGGAAGTACCTAAAGCTTATTGGATTGCCATTAAAGATTTACCAAAAAAATCACGATGGTGGACTTTGGGGTGGGACTCTGTTTATTCAATTGATTTTGAATTAGCGACGGCTCAAGTTCTTAAAAATAGATTTGAACTTGAGGCCGCCGGAATGAAGAATGCTTTACCAATGATTAAGGAACTATGTTCCCAAGGCTGATGTTCATGTAATTCCCGTTGTTGGGAATAGCTTGTAAAAGCCCGACAGTAGTTTCAAATTCCGCACTTCGACCTGATACAGCTTTTACTACAAAGCGATATTTTCCAGGTTCAAGAACTTTGAAAAATTCTGAATTCCAAAAAGGAAATTTTCCTAATGAAATAGGCTGTGCTTTTAAATGGATAACCTCAACGAGTCCAACCTGATTAGCTTCGTTAATCTTAAAACCCGCGCCTTGATGAACTGTTTGTAAGAAGGCTAAGAGTGCGACTTTGTTATCGCGGTAATAACCATCAATGGTTGAGTATTGTGGCCATTTCTCGCCAGAGAGTTCTACCGTGAAGTGAAGATCGTTGTACCAATAGGTGGTGTAATCTTGCATCCCGCCATTAACTTCATACCAATCATAACCATTGGTGATTCCATTTTGAAATTCAGTAGAATTTGCCATGTAGGGAACGCGGCTTGCGTAGTCGAGGCTGATTTTGCGGGCAAGACTATCTTGTGGGTGACGAACATGTGCGGTATCCCAAACATAGTTCACCACTTCGGCGCCAGTGTGAAAGTTTGCAGACATCGAAAAGTGATGAGCTACTTCAAATTTCATCATGGCTTGTGTTTCGGGTTCGCGGCCTTCAGCGATGTTGGTATTGCTGAGTACTGAGAAGTCAGGAAAGTTTCTATTTAAATCAAGACCTCGTCCGTTGTAACGAGTGCGCGCTTCAGAACCATCGGGGTTCATGCTGGGCATGATATAAACCTCAGTATTATTGATGAGGGTTGTGATTTCTTGATTTACTCCGTAGCCTTTTCCTAAATCATCAATGAGTCTCATCATGAGTTCTCGACCCGTGATTTCATCGCCATGCATGCTTGAAACAAATTTTACTTCTGGTTCTATTTCATCACTTTGAACATTGTCTGAAATTTTCACCATCCAAAGATCGCGGCCTCTGTGACTTTTGCCCAATGAAGTCAGTGTCATGATACTCGGATATTTTGCTTGGAGATCTTGTAAGCCCTTTGTGATTTGTGCATAAGTCGGATAATCAGCCATCGGGTCAAGTGGGTCCATGGGAATTTCTAAGCGCTTGTATGAAATCTTTTTTGCATCGAGCATCTTTTCAAAACCTGTAGGGCCATAAAGTTCATAGCCTTTAGAGCTGACGTGATCGATAACTAAACTTTTGCTATTTTTAAATTCACCAAGAAACTGTTTATCTGGATCTTGAACAAAGACACCACTTTGTACGAATACTTCATATTCTTTATTTGCTGTACTAAAAGCTGTTATCGCAACAGTGAGTATCGTGAGTAATGCAACGAGTCCGTGTTTCATTATATCCCCCATAAATGCATCACATAGTAAGTCGCCCCGTGCGACTGTGCCTGATGTGTGTTGTGAAAATTGTATGGCTAGATTGGTTTTTGAAGCAAATGATTAATGTTTGGGATGTGTGTGTAATGAGCTTTCGAAGATTAGGGGCATGGGTGGTTTCGTGGTGCGTAATGATTGTTTGATGAATATTTTGTGGCGGCTGGTTGAGGGGTGAGTGCCGCAGGAAAAATAAAAACAACCTGCAGAGAAAACTTGTCATTAAAATAAATTATGGGAAAACCTGGCATCAAAATTAAGTGCAATTTACAGATTATTTAATTTGACGATGTTTTTGTGAAGTGGTCGATTCAACAATTAAGAATTTAATCTTGTATTATGAGCAAAAGGGTGTCACTGCTCAAAACATTAGTTTCTTAACTTCGGCTTTTTTTATTACTGTTACATCGTCATTTTACTTAGGAAATGAAATTCCGCCAAATAGACGCTATATTCTTGATTTTATCACAAGACATCTTGATCTGATTCTGCAGGCAGATCCCAATGGAGTTGGTACAAGAAATACGGTTCTAGTTTTGTGTGCTATGACTATGCCTCATCTTTACGAAAAAGTTGTGAATACGATTCTTGCTCAGGCTCAAACATCTCGCACTGAAACTGATATCAAAATTTTACCAGATCATATTCGAAATTTAGCATGGTCCCCCCTAGCTCGAAAAATTAACTATATGCCTGAATCTCTTTTCTTGCGTGTTTTGGCTGTGACACCAAATGAAGTTCAGGCGCTTTCAGCATTTGCACAATATGTAAGTAGGGCTGGTTATAGTTTAGAAACCACTCGTAGTTTCTACAGTCGAATAGAAAAACATCCTGATTTAGGTTCATCTGAAATTTGTGGTCTTATGAACGCATACGCAAAGTCAAATCTACCTATTCAAGAAAGAAAAATGGCGATTCAAAGACTTCAAAAAAATCCAACAGGAGGCCATTTAATGCCTCCTTGTACTTTAATAGTCGGGCTGATAAAGCCGGATTTATTTTCAAACCTGATCGGCTTAGCTGATCAATACGTGTCCAACCAGAGTCATGAGCCCTATGTGCGTGGTGGCGCCATACTTGTATATGGTTTGTCTGACTTGCCGTTTGCTCAAAGAAAAGCAAAGATCGAGAGTGTATTAAGATCAAACCAATTTAGTAATGAATCTATGCAAGCTTTGATGCCTTACCTGATCGACGGATTCGGCATTACAAATATTGAACAATATATGGAAATCCTACGTATCGTTGCGACATACCGCCAAATTGAGGATGAAAGTCAAATTGGATATGTGGTCAACTTTCTGAATACAACTAAATCGTTGAGTGATGCACAAAAAGCAGAAATTCGAAGGCTCTTTCATCTTCCAAAAGAAGTAAGCATGAATTGAAATTCAATGAGCGACTTGTTTACTCAGCTGCAAATTATAAAGCTTGTTGTAAATTCCACCAGACGCGAGTAGCTCATCATGACTTCCTTGTTCGGCGAGTTTTCCGCCATCAAGAACTAAAATACGATCGCATTCCAAAATAGTTGAAAGCCTATGCGCAATTATAATGCTCGTTCGCCCTTTGGTAACTTCTTTTGTGGCTTGTTGAATGAGCATTTCACTTTGTGAATCAATGTGAGCTGTGGCCTCATCTAAAATCAAGACATCGGGATTAAACGCTAACACGCGAGCAAAGCTGAGGAGTTGTTTTTCTCCTGTTGATAGATTTGCACCACGTTCTTGAATTTCTGCATCAAGCCCATGAGCGTGTTTACTTATGAGCTCTTCGCAGTTTGCTTTTATTGCAGCTTGTCTGACTCGTTCCCGTGAAATAAGTGGATCATTCAACGAAATATTTGAAGCGATGGTTCCTTTAAACACTAAGTAATCTTGTTGAACTACACCAATACGGCGTCTGAGTTCATGTTTATGCACCGTACGCACATCTTGACCATCTAATAAAATACTTCCGCCACTATCAGTGTCGAGTTCATAAAATCCTTGTAGTAAACTCACGATAGTGCTTTTGCCACTTCCAGTTGCTCCTACGATGGCAATGCTTTGCCCAGGCTTTATTGAAAAATTAATTTCCTCAAGAACATTGCCCACATCACTTGTGTAGGCAAAGTGAACATTTTTAAATTCAATGTGCCCCATGACTTTTGCCGGCATGAGTTTACCATCAATGCGTTCTTGTTTTTCATCAAGTACAGTAAAGATTCTTTCTGCACTGGCAAGGCTTGCTTGAAAGGTTTGGTATTTTTCTAAAATATTTCTTAACGGTGATAAAAAATCTTGTACGTGCATCAAAAATGCAATCAAAGACCCAACAGCAATTGCTGATTGATCATTGAGCATTCCGCCATAATAAAGTGCAACTGTCACAGTTATAGCATTAAACCCGCTAAGCACGGGGTTTAGCCATGCCAGATACTTTAAGTTTTCTAATTGCACGTCTCGATAATCGGTATTGAGTTTTTTAAATCTATCGATGTGCCGATTTTCTTGAACGTAGAGTTGAATGACTTTCATTCCAGAAATATTTTCTGCGACAAAAGAATTAATCATGGCTAGACGTTTTTTAAGGCGACGTAAAGTGTCTCGCGCTTTTTGACTCAGCCAAATTGAAACCCAAAGCATCACAGGAGAAATTGCCAAAACAACCAACGTGAGTTTCACACTGATAAAAGCCATGGCACCAACGATAGCTATAAGGCTGATTGAATCTGTAAATACGCTCACTAGACCCGCAGTAAAAAGATCAGCAAGTGAACTAAAATCATTTGTTACGCGAGTCACAAGTCTACCCACCGGGGTACGATCAAAAAATCTGATGGGTAGTTTTTGAATATGTGAGTAAACGTTTGAGCGCAGATCATATATGACTTTAAGACCTAAAACTTGAAAGAAATAAGTTTCTGCAATAACCATCAAAAGTCTTAAGACTTCTAAAGAAAAATATACGGCACAAATTTTCCAGAGAAGTTCTAAATTTTTGGGCAAGATTACATTATCGACGGCATAACCAACAAGATTTGGTAATATACGGCCAACGATAGTGTGAACAATCACAAGGCCCGTTACAAAAAGAAGGTGCCATTTATACTCAGCAATGTAAGGCCAAATACGTACGACTAAATCTTTGTAGCGTGTACGTGCAGAAAGTACGTCTTCTTGCATGCCGCTATTTTGTTCGCTCATGTGTACCCCTGAAGTTGAAGGAGTTCACGATATGTACTACTTGTAGTGCGCAGTTCTTCTGGTGTGCCAAAACCTTCAATGGCTCCATCTTTTAAAACCATAATGCGATTACAAAGTGAGAGTGTGCTCAGGCGATGACTAATAATAATTGTTGTGTGTTTTTGCGTTTCTTCTTTAAGACGACGCAAAATCAGGGTTTCAGTTTCGGCGTCAACAGCAGAAAGTGAATCATCAAAAATAATGACCGGGCTTTTACGTAAAAGTGCTCGGGTAATGGTCATGCGTTGTTTTTGCCCACCCGATAAATTTACACCCCTTTCACCAAGCATTGTGTCGTAACGCTGAGGAAGGGCTTCGATTTCATCTTCAAGTTTTGCAATTTGAGCAACACGTGTGAGGTGATCAACCGATGCAGTGGCTTCCATTCCAAATGACATATTTTCTGTGATACTTGCGCTAAATAAAAATGTGTCTTGTGGAACCAGAGAAATATGTCGTCTCAAAGTTTGAAGTGAAATGTCATTGATATCGATTGAGTTAATAAAAATTTTTCCGCGCTCAACGGCATAGAGATGGCATAGAAGTTGTGCTATTGTTGTTTTTCCAGAACCCACGGGGCCGACAATTCCTAATGTGTCCCCTGGGTAAATATTCAAAGAAATATCTTTAAGTGCTAATCGAGTTGAGTAGGGGTAACTAAAATTTAAATTTTTAATTTCAATGAGACCATTTAATTGAGGCTCAACAACTTGATCGATTTTAACAGTCGGCATTGAATTGTTAAGTTTATGCGCGTGTAGTTGAACATCAGGTGCTGTATTTAAAAACTCATCGATGCGCTCAAGACTAGCGCGTGCTTGTGAGATAAGTGAAAACCCCCAACCTACAGCCGTCATTGGCCAAACCATTTTTATGATGTAACGTTGGAATGCGACAAACCCACCAATGGTGAGAACACCGCCGAGAACATCTTTTGAACCAAGATAAAGTAAAACAACAACACCAACTGATACGCAAAATTCCATCACGGGGTGCATAAAGCTCTCAGCCCAAGCGACCGTCTGGCTATGATCTTGCCACTTGCAACTTGCGGTATTAAATACCTTCACCTGATTTTCTTCTTGAACATAACTTTTAATGATACGAATTCCGGTTATACCTTCTTGCGTGATGCCTGATAATTCACTGAATCTTTCTTGAACTTCGAGAAATCGTCGGTGAATCACGTTTCCTAACCAATGAATAAAAAATGGAAGAATCGGCAAGAGCGCTAAAGTTTTAAAAGTCAGTGGAATCGATAGCGCCATCATGATTGGTGGTATAGTTAAAAAATAAAGAAATGCATCGGTGAGTACCAAAAGCCCCGGACCCATTCCCATGCGAATAGTTTCAACATCATTGGTGACTAAACTCATGAGTTCACCAATTGGATTTTTAGAATAAAATGTTGGCCCTAATTCTGTGAGTTTTTTAAATACCCGCTCACGCAAATCTTTTGCGAGGTTTTGATGAAATTTTCCAAATTGCATGCGCCAATGAAATCTCACAATGGCCAAAGCAAAAGTAATTATGGCAAAAAGTGCTGCGGTTTTTCCCAATTCATTAAGAGGTGCTTTATTTGTGATTTGATCAACTCCACGCATGATGATCAGCGGAGGTAGCACATCAAGGATATTGGTAAGGACGAGAAAACCTATACCGATCCAAAAATAGCGGCCATAAAGTGCCATATAAAAACGTAAGTATCTGTAATATTGCATAGATGTGAATTAAGTCTCTTTGTCTGGTCCTAAAATTTGTTCTAAAACTTTGCGATCTTCTGGAGATATTACCGTACTTTTTAAAAGGCTGCGAGCCTTGGCGCGTTGTTCTTCGGGATCATGTTTTAATTGTTTGGTGCCTGTAGGTTGTTCATCTTGAGTTTTTTCTTGTTTACTCACTGCGACGACGAAAGCGGGGCTGGTGGCTGATTCTGATGAATCTTGGGTCTTTGATTTTTTTCTTTTAGTACTATGATGTGGTCCGTCGGAGAGTGGCTTTGCCTCGACGGCCTTTTGAGCGGGCGATTTAGATTTTTCTGCAATTTTGCTCATACATTATTCCTCGGCTTATTCTCAATTATGAAGGGGCACTAAACATCAGTACAAGACCGGTTTAAGAGTTAAAAATAACTCCCAGCGTTACTAAGATTTCAGTGGTCTAGAAAGATAGGTCTATGTCAAAGTAAGTCGATACATCATATTTCGAAAACACTAAGCGTGTAGGGTATATAAGTAATGCACGGCAATTCAAAAAGGTAAGACAAGTGCCAGTACAGAATACGACAAATAATATTCAAATTGAAGTGAACCCAAATGACATGGATCAAATGTTAAATACAGGGGTTCTCACGACTAAGGCCCAGCAGTTTATTAGTTGGGGAAGAAAAAACGCACTTTGGCCACTCCCTTTTGGTACTGCCTGTTGCGGAATCGAATTCATGTCAGTTGTTGGACCTCGCTATGACGTTGCTCGTTTTGGTGCAGAGGTTGTTAGGTTTTCTCCTCGCCAAAGTGATCTGCTTATTGTCGCAGGAACCATTACTGAAAAAATGGCACCTGTACTTAAACTTATCTACGATCAAATGCTCGACCCTAAATGGGTTTTGAGTATGGGAGCTTGTGCTTCGAGTGGCGGTTTTTATCGTGCATACCATGTTCTTCAGGGAGCAGATAAAATTATTCCAGTTGATGTTTATGTCCCCGGGTGTCCACCGACTCCTGAAGCTGTTATAGATGGCATTATGAAAATTCAAGAACTCATTGGCTCAGGTAAAAAACGTTCCTACGCAAGATCATAAGTAAAGGGTAGAAATGAAAGAGATTTTAAAAAGAATCCAAGAAGATCTATCGCGAAATTTTCAACAGGAATTGAAATTTTCAGAATCCTTTGGCGATTTTGTAATCAACTTTCCCAAAGAAAAAGTTGTACCCTTGATGAAGTATCTTAAAGAGCGCCATAAATTTGATTTTATGCTCGATCTCTGCGGCGTTGATTACCCCAATAGAACAAAACGATTTGATGTGGTTTATCACCTCTATGCTCCGTCTACAAAAGCCCGTGTGCGCCTAAAGACTGAAGTTGGTGAAAATGAAACCATTGATTCTATTTGCACTGTTTGGAAGGGCGCAAATTGGTTTGAGCGTGAAGCTTACGACATGTTTGGTTTGATATTTAAAAATCATCCCAATTTAAGAAAACTTCTCACCCATCAAAATTTCGTTGGTCATCCGTTAAGAAAAGATTACGACGCCAATCATCAGCAATCGACAAATTCAGTTGAACCTATTTGGTTTAACCCGGATCCAGAATATAAATTTGATCCTGAAAAACCGTTGGTGCCGATTAATATTGGCCCAAGTCATCCGGCAACACACGGCACACTTAGAATTATGGCAGAGCTCGACGGAGAAACTGTCACTCGCTGTAACGTGGAAATTGGTTATCTTCACCGCTGTTTTGAAAAAATGGCTGAGACACATCTGTATAACCAAATTATTCCATACACAGATCGTTTGAATTACTGCTCAGCTCCTATGAACAATGTTGGTTTTTGTAAAACAGTTGAGCGTATGCTTGATGTTGAGCTTCCACCAAAAGCAATTGCCATGAGAGTAGTACTCTCTGAACTTTCCCGTGTGATTGATCATCTGGTTTGCATTGGTACCAACGCTGTTGATTTGGGTGCACTCACTGTTTTTTGGTATATCTTTGAACAGCGCGAACGGGTTTACACTTTGTTTGAAAAACTTTGTGGTGCGCGCCTCACAGTAGCACTCACACGTATTGGCGGGATGGCTTATGATAATCCTCCTGGCTGGGAAAAAGAATGTCTTGAGACCGTAGCTGGAATCAAAAAAGCTGTTGAAGAATTAGACAATCTTCTCACAGAAAATAAAATTTTTATTGGCCGTACACAAGGTGTTGGGAAAATCTCAGCTGAAGACGCCATCGCATACGGCTACACAGGCCCCTGCTTACGCGCAAGTGGTGTTAATTTAGATTTAAGAAAAGCTGAACCTTATTACGGTTATGATCAACTTGATTTTGATGTTCCCATCGGAACAAACGGCGACACCTATGATCGCTATCTTGTTCGTATGGAAGAAATGCGCCAATCACTTAAAATCGTCGAGCAAGTTTGTAAAAACATGCCCGCAGGTGATTACACAATTCGCGATAAAAATATTGTATTGCCTGACAAAAAAGATGTTTGGGGAAATATCGAAGGTCTGATGAATCACTTCATGCTTGTCATTAAGGGTGTGAGACCTCCGGTTGGTGAAATTTATGATTACACCGAAGCCGCAAATGGTGAGTTGGGTTTTTATCTCATCAGCGATGGTGGCCCCAAACCGTATCGCTTAAAAGTGCGACCGCCGTGTTTTCCGATTTATCAATCTTTCCCCGCGATGATGAAGGGCTCCTATGTGGCCGACGTTGTTGCGGCTCTGGGAAGTCTTAATATTGTAGCTGGAGAATTAGATCGATGACACAAAAGTCAGAGTTACCTTTAAAAAGTAAAACTTATATTCAAAAAGAATTAAAGCGTTACGAAGTGCGTGAGTCAGCATTAATACCTGCACTTTTTGAAGCGCAAAAAGTATTTGGGCATATCACACCTGAGGTCATCGATATTTTGGCTATGGAAATGGACATCCCTCAAGCACGGATTTCTGAAGTGGCAAATTTCTACACGATGTTTAATAAAAAACCTGTGGGCAAATTTCATATTCAAGTTTGTACAAACATCAGTTGTGCCATGGTCGGTGCTCGAGAAACAATGGATTATATTTGTGAAAAAACAGGCAGTAAGCCTGAAGAAATTAGTAATGATGGGCGATTCACCGTTTCAGCAGTTGAATGTTTGGGTTCATGCGGAACAGCTCCTATGGCACAAATCAATGATGAGTATCATGAGAATTTAACTCATGAAAAAATCGATAAATTATTGGAGAAGCTTAAATAATGGAAACAAAACTTCTCTCTGAACATTACGAAAATCCACAATTTGTAACCCTTGAAGGCTACAAGAAAAACGATGGCTACACGGCCATTAAAAAAGCATTCAAGATGAAGCCTGAAGAAGTAATTGCGGAAGTAAAAGCCTCAGGGCTTCGCGGTCGCGGTGGTGCTGGTTTTATGACGGGTATGAAATGGGGATTTTTACCTAAAAATGATGAACCTCGTTATTTACTTTGTAATGCTGATGAAGGAGAGCCAGGCACATTTAAAGACCGCATGATGATGGAGCGTGCTCCCCATCAATTAATTGAAGGCATGATCATTTCAGCTTATGCAATTTCATCTAAAAAATCTTACATCTATATTCGCGGTGAATATTATCACTGTTACAAAATTATTGAAAAAGCACTTCAAGAAGCTTACGACGCAGGTTATTTGGGTAAAAATATTTTAGGTTCAGGTTTTGACCACGATATGGATGTATACCGAGGCGCTGGTGCCTACATCGTCGGTGAAGAGACAGCCCTTATCAGTTCTCTTGAAGGTAAAAAGGGTCAGCCAAAATTAAAACCGCCATTTCCTGCTGTTAAAGGTTATTTAACTAAACCTACAATTGTTAACAATGTTGAAACTCTTGCAACGGTTACTTGGATTCTCAATAACGGTGCTCAAGCTTTCAGAAAATATGGCACCGAAAAATCAACAGGTTCAAAACTTTATTCAGTCAGCGGAAATGTGAATAAACCAGGTGTTTATGAGGTTCCACTGGCTTATCCATTTAAAGATCTTTTAGAAAATGAATGCGGTGGGATGAAGCCTGGCTATAAATTAAAAGCACTCATTCCTGGAGGGCCATCGTGTCCGGTGCTTACTGCTGAAGAAGCCATGCGTGCCACCATGGATTACGAATGCATGCAGACAATGGGTTCAATGCTGGGCTCAGGTGGTGTTATTGTTATCGATGACAAACAGTGCATGGTGGATCTGCTCTCAATATTGATGAAATTTTATCATCATGAAAGCTGTGGGCAATGCACACCTTGTCGCGAAGGCACAGGCTGGCTTGAAAAATTAACTACATCTATTGGTACCGGAAAAGCAAAATTAGCAGAAGTAACATTACTCGACAAAGTGGCTAGGCACATGATGGGTACAACAATTTGTGCCTTGTCTGATGCAGCGGCTATGCCTGTTATAAGTTTTGTCTCAAAGTTTCGTGATGAGTTTGAATTTCATATTCACGAGAAGCGTTGCAAAGTGAAGGGAACATGTCATGCCCAAAATCACCATTAACGATCAAACCGTCGAAGTCCCCAATGGATGGATGGTTATTCAGGCAGCACAAAAATTAAATATTCCCATTGCTCACTACTGTTGGCATGAGGGCTTGAGCATCGCTGGTGCTTGCCGCATGTGTATGGTTGAAGTTGAGAAAATGCCAAAACTCCAAGTGGCCTGCAATACTCCCATCACTGATGGAATGATTGTTCGTACAGATACTGAAAAAGTTAAAGACGCTGTTAAATGGGCCCTTGATTTTCATTTGATCAATCATCCACTTGATTGCCCAATTTGTGATCAAGCCGGTGAGTGTAAACTTCAAGACTATTACATGACCTATGGTCTTTACACACCTGAGATGAATCAGGATAAAGTTAAAAAAGAAAAAGTCATCGGTTTAGGTGATCGCGTTGTTTTAGATCAAGAGCGTTGCATTCTTTGCTCACGTTGCGTGAGATTTACGTCAGAAGTTTCTAAAACTCACGAACTCGGTATTTTTAATCGTGGTGATCGAAGTGTTATTGGCACATTTGAAAATCGCCCGCTCAATAATAATTACAGCGTAAATACCGTTGATATTTGCCCTGTGGGAGCACTCACGAGTAAAGATTTTAGATTTAAACAACGCGTTTGGTTTTTAAAAGAATTTGATTCCGTTTGTAATCGGTGCTCCACAGGTTGCAATGTGACTGTTAGCTATAATCAAAATGGCGTTTTCAGAGTAAAACCAAAAGTAAATCACGAAGTAAATGGCTTTTGGATGTGTGATCTAGGACGCGATGTTTATAAACACACCAATAAAGAATACCGTCTTGATCAGGTTGTTGAAAAAAATCATGAGTTAGGGGGAGCCTCAGTTAAAGGTAAACCCGTAGCTCAAGCGATTCAAGAAATCGCAAAGAGTATGAAAAATCACATTTCTCAACATGGTTCTGAAAGTGTAGCCATCGTCTTAACAGCTCAATACACTGTTGAAGAATTAGAAACCTTTGTTGAGTTTTTCAGTCAGAAATTAAAAGTAAATCGATTTTACTACTGGAAGAATAACGAAGAGTCCTTTGATGCATTTGACGGACTATTACTCAGGGGCGATAAAAATCCTAATACCAATGGCCTCATGAAAGTAATGTCGCAGCATAAAATTAAAGGGTCATGGCAAGATTTTGAAAAAGCAGTCGCTAGTGGTGAAATAAAAATGACTGTTGTTGCGGGCCCCGAAGATCAAGAGGTCTATTCTGATTTAGAGGCTAAATTACCTGTATTTAAAAAAGCAGGTGAAATGGTTTGGCTCACGAGTTGTAAGAATGAAAAATTTAATGATTTTAAATGGCAAATCCCCATGAAGAGTTTTGTTGAAAAAGAAGGAACTTTTGTAAACTTCAAAGGAATTGAACAAAAAATTAAAGCCGGCGTAAAAATTATTCCAAGTGCCATTTCATTAAAAGAAGTGGCCGCAGGCTTGAAAGAAAGTATGGGAGTAGCTCAATGAGCGTAGTCAAAAGGCCGAGTGCAAAATCAAAGTGGTACCTCCCAGGTATTCTCACTGGTATGGCCATTACAATGAAGCACATGATTTTTAATCTCACGCACAGAAAAGATATCTTTACTATTGAGTACCCTGAAGAAAGATATCCCTACAGTGATCGCTTTAAAGGGAATCATATTCTCACTGTTAAAAAAGATGGTTCACTTCGTTGTACGGCTTGCATGTTGTGTGCGACATATTGCCCAGCAGAATGTATTTCAATTACTGCGGCTGAGCATGATGATCCTAATGTTGAAAAATATCCTATTTCATATGAAATCGATATTTTGCGATGTGTATTTTGTGGGCTTTGTGAAGAAGCTTGCCCCGTGGATGCGATTCGCATGGGCCCTGAGCACCAAACAGCAGCTATTGCTGGAGAAAATTTCATCTATGATATCAATCGCCTCGCGTATCGACCACAACTCAAGGGTGGAACTTTGAGTAAGGTAGATGATGAGGAACGTCGTAAGAAAGGCCTATGAGCTGGCTGACAACGCGGTATGAAACCATTGTCACACGTCTTGAAAACAAACATCACTTTCCTTGGGTAATGTCAGAAGGTTGTTGCACAACTGAATTAGAAAATGCAGGGCTGGCAACATACGACTGGCAACGATTAGGTGTTGATGACATTGCCACAGACCCAAGTCAGTCTAACCTTCTTCTCATTGCTGGATGGATCAACGAAAAACGCGCTGAAGAAATTAAATTTATCTACGATCAAATGCGAAAACCAACATCTGTAATTGCTATTGGAGCATGTGTACTTTCAGGCAGCCCCTATAGTTTAACACGCAATAAATCAGAGGTCATCAGGGCGTCTGATCTTGTTCCTGTCGACATTAATGTTGTGGGTTGTCCTCCAAGACCTGAGGCTATTTTATCTGCGATACTAGAATTGCAGAAAAAACTAAAACCCGGTCCGTCCGCTAGAGAGGTCTTACATGAAGCCCTCCGAGGTTGATTTTAATGAAGTAACTGTTCAAAAGCCAATTGAGGTGAATATCAATGAGCTCACCGCCTTTTTAAAAAAATGGCGCGTAGAACATGATGTGAGTAGTTATCTGGGTGCTATGATGACGACAAAAGGAATGCTGATATTATTATTTTCTCCGCGTTTTAATAAAGACATCGCTTTTTTAGTTATCGGATCAGAAGCTTCAAAAGCTTTAACTCGAACATTTGAAACCTTAGAACTCGTCATGCCAGTGCAGGGAGTTTATTGATGTTAGATTCAATCAATGCCTCATTAGCATATGATGGTGATCTGATTGCTTCTGTTCAAATTAAGCGCGGTGCAAATATTCGCCCACTATGGGCCAAGATGGAATCCCTTCACCCTGAACATATGATTTTATGGGCTGATCGATTTGATAGTCTGTGTCCGATCGCAAGTGAATGGGCACTTTGCCAAGCGCTTGAAGCTTCAGCAAAAATTAAAATTCCGAAACGCGCACAGTTTGTGCGCACCATATTGTGCGAGATCAATCGACTTGTATGGCTTACGACTTACCTGGGCCGTTTTACTCATGCTTTAGGTCAACGTGGTTTGACTCAACATGCTCTTCTTTTACGTGAACAAGTTTATCAAAGACAAGAAGAGCTCACCGGTGGAAGAATTCTTCCTCAAGCGTTTAATTTGGGTGGATGTCGTCGAGAGCTTGCTATTGGTGATGTGCAAAAAGTTAGACAATTCATTCAGGGCTTAAGATTTTCATGGGAGAAATGGCTCAATCTTGTAGCCGATGATCCGCTCGTACGTAGTCGTCTCACTGGGTTACTCGTGATTCCTCATGAATATATCGAGCGCATGTCTTGGTGGGGAGTAGTGGGTAAGGCGGGTGGTGTAAATTACGATAGTCGTCGCCATCGTCCTCATGGGGCTTATCCTTTTATTGATTTTACAATTCCTACACGTAGTGCAAGCGATGCACATTCTCGCTTTGAAGTTGCGATAGATGAAATTAATAATAGTCTTTCGATTATTGAAAACTTGTTGCGCATAATTCCATCAGAAATTGAACCTACTCCTGAGTATAAAACTTTCTCTCCAGGTTTTTATTTTGGCTCTGCTGAATCAGCAAAGGGGCCTGTGATTAGTGCTCTTGAAGTTACAGATAAGGGTGTCATCGCTTCGGTTAGACTCTTTACTTCGGGTCAAAGAGTGTGGCCCACTATCGATGAGATGTTTGAAGGTACAAGAGTCGAAGATTTTCAATTGGCATTAGCATCTTTAGGATTAGATCCTGAGGAGGCTGAACTTTGATCATGCGTTTAAGTCGTATCATTGCAAATCGCCTCAAAGCACTTAGCCAAGAACCATCAGCTACAGTTGAGTTTCCGTATGCGATTCGACATGCACCGCAAGGTGCGCGGGTGAGTTTACGAAATAATTTTTCAGAATGTATAGGGTGTCTTAAGTGTGAAGCTGTATGCCCTGTTCAGTGTATCGATATTACTTCTGAGAATTTTCCTACTCAAGAAAAAGTTCCTCGCACATCAAAAGGCGTTTTGTTTGAAAAGCGAGTCACAAGTTATGTGATTGATTTTAATCAATGTGTGAATTGTGGTTTGTGTGTTGGAATTTGCCCAACGGGTAGTTTAACCAACGAGCGCACCTTTATTACCCCAAGACAAGATGAGCGCCATTTAAAAATAGACCTTGTTCATCGCCCACGTGCCTTGAGAAAAGATCAAGGTTATGAAGATTAATCTTTATCCGTTTGAGAAGCTTGAACAACATAAATTCAATCTTCGTGAAAAATTACATATTCCTGAGAATGTGCAAATTGAAGTTGCTCTTGATCTTGTACACGGACTCAATGAACTGACACGTTCAGTAGCGCAACTTCATCCGCATAAAATTTCTATCGCTATTTTAGGGCCTCAACCACAACCCATAAAAGATATTATTAAAGGTTTTAGTACGGAAGGGTTTGTGATTCAGGAACTTCCTGTTTCATTTATGAATCCAGATGAAAAACCATTAGCGGAAGCCTGGGAAAAATTAAAAAAAGACACACTTTTTGTATTGGGTTCTGCGGTAGAACCACTCACAGGTTGCATTTATCCTTTTGAATGGATTCGGCGTGAAGCGCCTAAGAAAAATATTTTTTCACTCATGTATTATTCTCCTGATGCTTTAAAGAAAAAATTTATCCTACCAAGTACTCCTTGGGAGGGAATAGTCGCTGATCCACTTTGGGATGAAGAGCATACATTGTCGTTGGTCTTAAAAGGTGAGCGTTGTCAGGGTGAGGGGTTACTTTGGGGAGTTGTGCATTTCTCTGAAGAAGGTATTAAGCTATTAGGTGATACGCTTATGTCAGGCCGAGGTGAAGAATCGTCTCAAACTGAAGATAAAACCTTGGTACAAAGATTTGAAAAAGATCTAAGTAAATCATTAAACAATACGGTTGTTTTGTTACCCGACGCGTGTGCGAGAATTTTTGATCGAGCTGTATTATTTATCAATGGAGTGAATGGTGATGCGTTGTTACATAAACTCAAAGAATTAGGTTTTGAAACAATGACGGGTGCAGCTTGTAGTTGGAACAGCCCCTATTTGAATAACTGGCTTCCACCAACAGGTATTAGTATAGAAATGGTGCAAACTAGTCTGATTGTTCCACTCAAAACACTTCATAATGCTGCATTTTCAACACAGCTTTTAAAGTGTGTCTCTGAACTTCGTAAAATTTCTAATTTCAAATAAATCTGTTAACTAAATTATCCTGACTCTCAAAAAACTATGGAATTTTTATCTCCATAATCTTGTCATCCACAGTATAGAAGTTTTTAGGCGGTATGGATTATGCTTTATTAAGATTCGGGATGTGGAATCAAATAGGTTGGGGATATGTTTTTATATTTATTCAAATTTTAGCAAGTAGTAGCCTTGCTAATATCGATTCACGTAATTTTCAACCAACACCGATTTCAGTAAATGAAAACTTCATAGAACAGCAATGCGACAACGAAGAAGTGCTTAGGCGCGTTTGTGGTGAAGGTGGTTTTCGTACACCAACAACTTTTGACAGTACCGGTATTGGCTTTACGTATTTACAACTTCGTGAAAGGCAAAATTACCGGTCTTATAAAAAACCTCAAGAAGAATTGATATCAATAGAAGGTGCTCGTCGTTTCAATCAAATCTATAAAAGTGTCAATCAAGAGTATGTTTATTTATTTACTCGACTTGTTCCAGAAAATAGATCCGCGTTAAATCGTCGACTCGCTGAACTTGGTTTAAGTAGTCGCGAATTTAATAATTATTTTCTGGATAATGGAGAGAAAAATTTCTCGCAAAGAATCCAAGAAAAATTTTGGCACATTGATCATGCGCTTAGATGCAAAAATCTAAAACATAATCATCAAAATATAAGCCCAGGAGCCTATTATCATCCAGAGTCTCAAACCGTATTAGGTAGTACTGCCATGCTCAATGAACCTTTGCTTTCTGAAGCTACTTTGTTTTTTGTTTTAGCCCATGAAATTGGGCATCATTTGGATCCTATCAATATAAATAAAGATTACAGAGTACAAAAAGTTTTTTGGCCAATTGAATCAATTAGATGTTTTGCACAGTCACATTATCTTGGCTCATTTCAAATGGAAGAATTTGCCGATTGGGTGGCTTCAATAATTTTAGAACAACGACTGTTAAGAATTGCAGATGCATTGAATAAAAAAAGATATGCTCAAAATGCTGTGAAATTTTTCTGTGACGGCATCACAAGTGAGTCAACTAATTTTGTGCACCCTCCTAATCGTGATAGAGTCGTAAGATTTTTTCGCCAACCAGGGCTGCGAAAGGCAATTGGCTGTGTTGGCAAAATCATTGAAAATACTCGCGAAGTACGCGCCTGTGGAGTCGCTTATTCTCAAGATATGCCCAAATTTTCAATAAATCCTAAGTAATTACATAATCATTAAATATTTCAATGGTTTATGAGATATAAAATTGATTCCAAGCTATTGATTTTATTTAATAAACACCGATAAGTCTGTATGCGGTTACGGGCAATTCATACTTTGATTTTAGTTTTCACAGTGGCTCACGTTCTACTTTGCACGAAAGTGCATGCAGAAAATCGAGCGCGCTCGCAATCTTCTGCCATAAACAATGGCGTTTCAGACATAAATTGCATGAACAGTCTAAATGATGAAATGTTAGAGCGTCAAAAAAATGGTCTCAAATGTTCATCAAGTTTTTTAGGCAAGTTAAGTGAAGAATCTGCTGACACGAGTTGCAAGCCAAATTCAATTACAGATAGTTCCTCTATATATTCCCCACGTTTTGAATGTCAATTAAGACAAAGTGCTATTTTTTCTGTTGGGCAAAATCCTCCAGTTAGTTATGCAAAAGAATATTGCGAGAGACAAAGTACAAATACTATTGTGGCAGATTATTATTACTACATGAATAGAATCAATCAGGGAGAACTTCGAACAGTCGATGAGATTGCGACATTAGATATTGCCCTTGGTATTAAGCCACTCCGTGGAATCAAATCAAATATTAGTCCTGACAACCCACAATTAGAAGCACGCATAAATAAATATGCCAATGATTCAAGTTGTAACAACAATCACAGAAAAGAATTGATGAATAGTTTTGTTAAACAAACAAAACAGGCATTAGAGAAACTTCAACATAATGAACGGGTTCGAGAAAAATTACGAAATACAAAAGTGTCCTATAAAGAAAAAGGTTCAATCAATGCCAATGCATTAGATGCCCAAACAGCTGAAAAGTTAAATGATTCAGATCGGGCTATCTTAAGTGTTGTTCCTTGGGTTGTAGGTCGTTCATTTGATTCACTAAGAAAAAAAGATCTTACCAGCTATGCAAGCGAGGCTTTGTTAAACGAAGTTTTGTTAAATGCAACGAGTACAGAACTAAATATTGAGAGAGAAAAACTTGCTAGGCGCGTATTTCATGATTATCGCCAAGCTAAATCCTGTCTTAATGAAAAACCAGGAACCCCTTCAGGGGATTGCGCTGGAATTGATACATTTTCCAATACATTGGCATCTACACCAGATGTAAATCTCTCTGACCTTGATAAATTATCGTCAGCTGGCGGTGATATTCGAGACCATATGAAATACTCTGCTTGTAAGTCGGGTAAACTCAATGCAAAACGCGAGCGAAAGCAAAGTATCAAAACTATTGGAGTCGCTGTTGGTATGAGTGCTTTTACAGTGGCAAGTGGTTTTGTGGCGGGCCCTGTTGGAGTTTCATTAACTTTAGCAAACTTGGGTCTTGGTGCATATGCAGCAAATGAAATAGGAAAAAATTATGCAAAGTGTGATTCCTTAAATCGCAACTTCGATCTACAAATTAAAGGCGTAAGCAGTGTGGGGTGTTCAAGCAAAAGTCTTGAGCTATATCGAAGCATGAACGAATCTCGCAACTGTATACTCGAAGCTGCAGGGGAATTTGCACTCATTGCAGCTCCACTTGCAGTACAAACTGCGGGTGGTCTGGGTAATGCACTTAAAGTAAGTAATATAAAAGCTCCAGTTGCTCCACTTAATCCTGCGGTTGCAGATGATGCAGTTAATGCAGCACGCTTGTCAGTAAATAATGTGCCAGAAGAATTGGTTCAAATAGCGCGAGCTAACAAAAGTTCCACGCCAAGTATGCCCCTAGCTGGGAGAAGATATACCGATGAAAGTGGCGTAATTTATACTCTCGAAAAAGGGCTTTATCCAGGAAGTCATCGAATGAGTGGACCAAACGGAATCGTGATACCCCCTGGTGGTAAAGTACCGGGAGCTTTTAAGTTAATACCTGCGAATTTAGACAAAGTCAGAATTTACAATCGTTCAAATAAACTAGTCGGCGAGGGTTACTTAGATGGAGTAGATCAAAATGGTAATACGTTGTTACGCCAAATTCCCCCGCTAAGTGGCGAGTCTAATGTGGGTGGTATTTATAGTAGAGTGGTGATTGAACCTGGTTATCGTATTAAGATCGTTGAACCCTATGTTTCACCAAAAAAATTAACTGAAGCTGAAATAAAATTTCAAAAAACTTTGGCAGAATTAAAATTAAATGATGAAGCGGCGGCTAAGGCAAATGCCGCTAAAATAAGACCTGCAAAAAATATAGACTCAAGTGATGCACCTGGTAAACCAGGGACTTTTGTCAGAGGCCCCGGTGAACGAACAAGAGTTGAGTATACTGATAACCAAAAGCAAATCGCTGATGATCTTGCAGCAGCGATGCGAAAATCTGACGGCCCTGTTACCGAGGGTGTATCAGGTAACGCTCATGTTTTTGAGGCTGCAAGTTATGTCTTGCCCGATGGTACGGTTGTAAATGGTATGTACAATGGACGAGTTTTATATACTGGTACAAAAATGCCGATATTTAGTATTGGTGGGAAACAAATTCCGTACGATAAAATCAGCGCACCCGTGAAGTCATTGGGAAAAACATTCCAACGAATAGAAATCTCTGTTGGAGAAACGGTTTTGATTCCGAATCCAAAAGGTCAAGGTTATATCCGTGGTGTTTACACTGGGTCTGATCGTGGGGATGCCGTAATAAAATACACAGGTGAAAATGGCAAAGAAATATTTAAAGCTATTGCATTTCCTAAATTGGCATTGCCACCTGTGCCGTTGCCGCCCTTTTAATTAATTCCAAGTTGGCGTGAAATAATCTTTCAAAACACTAGCCCCTGTAGACTGGCTATGAGCTTGTTCAGTATCAATTTGTGCAAGTTGTAATTGCCCGCTCATATCAACATTCACCGCCTGCCATTTTGTGTAAGCATCAATTACCCAAACTCCTGATTCACGGGTTCCATTACCTGAACCTTTTGTGCCGCCAAAGGGGAGATGTGCTTCTGCACCTGTTGTTGAGTTATTGATTGAGGTCATGCCCGCATCAATACCGTTTTTAAAGAGATACATGTACTGTGGATTATTTGTGAAGATCGCACTTGATAAACCGTAGGCTACATTATTTGCAGCGGTGAGAGCCTCTTCAAAGCCTTTTACTTTTACAATATTAACTGTAGGGCCAAAAACTTCTGTTTGTGCAATATTCATTTTCATATTCACGTTTGTCCATAAAGTTGGATACACGTAGTAACCTGAATTTACATCACCTACGAAATCTTTTGGCTTATTTTGATCAGTGATTCGACCTTTACCCATAACCATTTCAGCGCCGTCTTTTTTAGCCATCTCAAAATGCTCAACAAATCGTTGGCCAAAGCGTTCGTTAATCAATGGGCCATAGTAAGCTTTGCTGTCTAAACAAGGATTACCTATTCTTAATTTTTCAGCACCGCTGGCGAAGTCGCTTAAAAATTTATCATAAACCTTTTCGTGAATGATGATGTTTCCTGTACTTGTGCAGCGTTGGCCACCGGTTCCGTAACAAGAAAAAAGAGTGGCTTCAACGGCTTTTGTCAAATTGGCATCTTCCATAATCACAAGTGGGTTTTTTCCGCCGAGTTCAAGTGATGGAACTTGCAATTGGCGGCCACAGGCCTCACCAATAATACGGCCGATGGCTGTACTGCCAGTGAAACTGAATTTTTGAAAATAACCTTTATCAATTCCTTTGATCATCATTTCGCCAGTGCTTTTTGCTCCAAAGCCATTGACGACATTGATTGCGCCCGCTGGTAAACCAGCTTCTTCAAAAAGTTTAGCAAAAAGGTAAGCAATTGTTGGTGCATCTTCTGAGGGTTTCCAAACAACTGTATTACCACAAAGAAGAGCTGGAATAATTTTCCAACTTGGTACAGCAATCGGGAAGTTACCCGCTGTGATAATGCCCACAACACCATAAGGTCTTCGATAGGTCATGCATTCTTTATTACGCATCTCAGACCAAACAGTTTGCCCGTAGAGTCTTCGACCTTCACTTTGAAAAAACTGTGCAGTGTCAATAACCTCTTGCACTGAACCTAAGGCTTCGCGTTTTGTTTTTCCGATTTCACGAGTGACAACCCAGGCTAATTCTTCTTTATTTTGTGTAAGCAGTTGCCCAAAGCGACCAATGATTTCACCGCGAATAGGTGCAGGAGTATTGCTCCATTTTTCATAAGCTTTACGTGCGGCTTCAACACTTCTAAGAATTTCATTTTCACCTGCGATGGGGAAAGTTCCAACAACATCATTATTATCTGAAGCGTTGAGTGCTTTAAATATTTCACCATTTGTATCTTCTTGGCCGCCAATGATATTGGCACCCACAAGGGTTTTTCCGTATTTGCGACCTTTTTCGGTGTTCTCAGTAAATTTCATTGTTTGTACCTTTCAAAAATTATTTTTGAAGTTTTTTAAACGTATCTTCAAAGAGTCCCATTGCTTCATCAATATCATTTTTAGAAATATCAAGCACAGGGCGCAGTCGAATTGATTTATCTCCACAGACTAAAACTAGAAGACCGAGATCCCAGGCAACTCGCCGATAGTGATCTCGCTCTTGTGTCGTGGGTAAATCAAAAGCGATGAGTAATCCACGACCGCGAATATTGGTCATTTGTGGATATTTTTTACTTAACTCATGAAACTGGCTTAAGATGTACTCACCTTGCATCGCTGCGTTTTTTTCTAATTTCTCATCTTTAATAATTTTTAAATACTGGGTGCATCTAACCATGTCGGTGAGATTGCCGCCAAATGTTGAATTAATGCGACTTGAAATTTTAAATACGCTATCAACCTCATTGATTTTTTCAGAAGTGGCGATACCGCCGACTTGGGCTTTTTTGCCAAACGCAATCAAATCAGGTTTTACACCAAATTGTTCATAAGCCCAAAACGAACCTGTAAGACAAAACCCAGTTTGCACTTCATCAAAAATCAAAAGTGCTTCGTTTTCATCACAAGCCTTTCGAAGTGCTTGCAAAAATTCAGGTCTAAAGTGGTTATCACCACCTTCAGATTGAATGGGCTCAATGAGTATACAGGCAATGTCGTCAGGATTTTGTTCAAAGGCATCTTTAATTTGTTTAAGTGCTTTGTTCTCATTTTCAATCACTTGTTTGCGAACTGTTTCAGTGAGTGGAAATGTAAGTTTTGGATTTGTTATGCGTGGCCATTTAAATTTCGGGAAATACATAATTTTTTTAGGATCAGTATTGGTCAAAGACATTGTGTATCCACTTCGACCATGAAAGGCCTGTTCAAAGTGAATGACTTGCATTCCTTTTTCGCCCTTCCCCTTTGCCAGGTTTTTTCTAACTTTCCAGTCAAAGGCCGCTTTGATGGCATTTTCAACCGCAAGTGCACCACCCTCAACGAAGAAATATTTTGAAAAATGATTTTGTCCTGCACTTTGCGCAAATGTTTCAACAAATTGGGCATACTCAGGCGTGTAGATATCAGCTAGTACGGGTTTAATTTTTGCGACACGTGTGAGTGTTTTTATAAATTCAGGTTCATTCATGCGGGGATGGTTGTAACCAAGTGGGTTACTGGCAAAAAAACTAAAGAAGTCGAAATACTTTTTACCACTTTGGGCATCAATTAGATGTGAACCTTTGCTTTTCTCAAAATCGACGACAACGGGGTAGCCATCTACGAGGATGTGACGACGCAAGACATCAATAGTGTTCGTCGCCGTGATTTTTTCGGCCATGGGCTTTGACTCCTTAGTTAATGTAGCCGATCATTATGATGGGTGAGCTTCAAAAATACAACCCCTGAGGGTACCTATAATGACGGCCAAAAGTGGTGTCGTAAAAAGCATATTGGTTATAAAGCTTGGAGGCTGGGCTGACACGGTGCTTTCAAGCTTTGTGGCGCCAGCACTTAAAGAAAAATACCCTGAGGCAAAGATCACCTTGCTTCTGGGTAAGTCCCTTTCAGATTGGGCAAGTTCTCTTCACTATGACGATGTGATTTTGGTAAACGACAAACTCTTTTATTCCAAAAGCCCCCTACAACAGGCGGCGGAGTCGGCGTCACTTGTATTTAAAATTAAACAAAGAAATTTTGATCTAGGAATCAGTCTTCATAATTCATGGCATTTTGCAGTACTTATGAAGGCAGCTGGTGTGAAACATACAGTGGGCCTTATTCGAGAGGATGCCGTTACACCAAAAGATTCGTTGGCAAGGCATCTCCCAAGTATGCTTAATCCACTTTTTTCTTTAGTCCCCAAAGAATTAACAGAAAAATTTCATGCATTTGATAAGCCTGTTTTACTTCGAAAAAATGTCAGTGAAATGGATCGCTATCTTGATGTTTTAGCCGCCATTGATGTGAAGCCTGAAAAACTCAATTTCAAACTAAAAGTCAGACAAGGTGTGCATGATGAAGTCATGCTTCGCTTAGCAGGTGAGGGCCTAAGATCAAAAGGCTACTTGGTGGTGAGTCCCGGTGGCGGAGAAAATGCTCAACGAAAATTTTATCACAAACGTTGGACTTATTTTTCTGAGTTCTTACGACTATTTTGTCAAAAAACGGGATTACCTATTTTACTTCTTGGCGGTGAAACAGACCGTGATCTTGTGCCGCCACTCATGCATATAGAGCCGGGGCGTATTTTTTCATGGGTCGGAAGCACAACCCGTGAAGAAGCTTTATCGATTATCGGTGAGGCGTATGCTTTTGTAGGGTGTGACTCAGGTTTGAGTCATGTTGCTGGTGCTGTGGGTGTGCCCTCCGTTGTTATTCATGGGCCCACAAGTTCAAAGACAAATCATCCTCCTGGTTTAGGAAAAACCGTAATTTGTCTTGATGCTCAAATACCATGCTCGCCATGTTATAAAGATGATGGAAATTTTAATTGGAGTTGTAGTGATAATGTTTGTGTGAAATCTATTTCGCCACAACATGTATGGCAAGCGCTTGCTCAAATCGCAAAGTTCCCAGCATAAATCGCCAAAGTTTCTTCAGCCATTTTCTGCCTCGTGATTACATTGTGATTTGTATTTTCATTTTTGGAATGCTGATTATCTAATGCGTGTATCATAAGTTTTGTCAGAGCATCAGAACTTTCAGCAGGCCTGTAAAATGCAATATTACCCCCACGAAATTCAGCATTCGCCGAAGTATCTGCAACAATTGCGGGGCATCCCACTGCAAGCGCTTCAGCAACGGGGTAGTTATACCCTTCAAGTAGACTAGGGCTAATAAGTGCCACTGAATTTTTATAATAGGTCATGAGTTCTTGATCAGATGCTTGATTGAGTAAAACTATTTTTTTCAATTGTGATGGAGTGAGATCCCAATCGTCAGGAATTTTTTCTCCTCCTAATGAAAGTACTAAAGAAAAATCTTTTCCATCACTCCAAAGTTTTTGACAAGAGCGAATCAAAGTAATCACGTTTTTATGAGGTTTGGGATTACTGAGGCATAAAAAGTAAGAATTACTGAGGGTAAGTTTTGAATTATACAAAGATTTGTTTTGCTGGTCACTTTCAAACCATTTTTCTTCAAGCCCGTTTCGCACAACAGAGATTTTATCTAAAGGGGTTTTTAAATATTTATGAATTTCATTTTTTGTCCATTCAGAAACAGCGATTACTTTTTTGGCACGACTCAAACCGTGGCGAACAATAGAGCTATAATAAAGAATATTACGGGGTTTAGCGGGTTTATGCAGATGAGTCATGTCATGCAATGTAACAACACAATTCTCAGGCATAACCAAAGGTAAATCAAATGAAGGGAAATGAATGATATCAAACTTCTTTTTTCGAAGTGCTATGCTGAGATCAAGGGGGGCGAGTGGGCTTACAAAATCTTTTTTGCAAGTGATGACGTCGGTTATAAATTTTTCGCCAATTATTTCTTTGGTCTGCATTGAATTAGTTAATATAGAAACGTTTTGGCCCAAAAGTGAAAGCCCCTGCACAAGATTCACAACATAGCGGCCAATACCATGGGTATTTTGATAAACCATGCGGGCATCGATTAAAATTCGAAAATTATTTATCATAGACCACAATATGACGTGTCTTGATTCTTACGTGCAACCAAAAACTTTTTATCTTAGT
This sequence comes from Oligoflexia bacterium, assembly GCA_034439615.1. NCBI lineage: Bacteria > Pseudomonadati > Bdellovibrionota > Oligoflexia > Oligoflexia bacterium. Next base: position 50,666 of record JAWXAT010000035.1, read on the forward strand.
TCAGAGAGCTCTTTGATGATTTTTTTAGTGTCAGGCCTGCCTTTAAACGCAACTTTACTCACACTTCCTTTATCCGGAATATTGTACTTTTTCATCAGTGCTTTTATTTCAATGCCCGATAAATTGGGTCTGTAACTTAAAATTAACCCAGCCGTTCCGGCAATACCGGGAGCAGCCATACTGGTGCCACTCATGGGTGAAAACTCATCACCTGGTATTGTGCTTTCAATCATGTCGCCAGCAATTGAGGTATGTACTTTTATATTCCCATAATTTGACCACCAAGGAAGATAAACATCAGTCGTGTAGAGAGCTGCTGTGGTTAATTGATTTGGTAAATCAAACCCTGCAGGATAATATCCTGAGAGATTAATATCTGTACCCGCATTGCCAGCAGCCACGGCTAAAATTATTCCTGCGCGATCTGCAGCTTGAAAAATTTCTAATAGGGGGAGGCTTTCTTCTTTTCCGCCCCATGAACAATTAATTATTTGGGCTTTCATCTTAATGGCATATTCAACTGAGCGAACAGCGTCTATGTCTTCGCCACTTCCGTTAGCACCAATGAATCTAAGGGGCATTATTGAGCACCGAGGGCAAACGCCGCTGATGCCAAATCCATTTCCCCCCACAGCTGCTGCAACGCCAGACGTGTGTGTGCCATGGCCGTGGTCATCCCAGGGAAGATTGTTTTTATCGACATAATTCCAACCAATGAAATCATCGATGTAACCATTTTTATCATCATCGGTTTTATTTTTACGTTTATCGTTACCCTGTTGATCTAAACCTTCTTCTCCAGAGTTTCTCCACATATTTGCTGCCAAATCTTTATGATTGTAATCAACACCTGTATCAATATCGGCAATAATGATTTTTGAATCGCCAATTGTGTATTTCTCCCAAATATCTGGAACCGAAGACATCAACGCCGCTTGCACGGGCCCGTTTGGATCATCAATCCATTTTGCTTGTGTTTGGGGTTTTTCTATTGGGTAGGGAGCCTCGGTAGATTTTGTAGAGATAGCTTTTGTATCTACAGTGCGAAAGTAATTATACGAAGTGTATTGAATGCCTTGTAATTTTGTAAGTTGATTTTTAGTTTCTTCAAGTGTTGTGCTTGAAGCTAGCTCAACGTAATAAAGACCAGTGGCATAAGTGAAGGATTCAATGCTTTTGATGCCATTTATTTTGAGGATGTCTGCTTTTTTACCACTCTCAAGTTTTACGAAAAAACCTTCATGTGAGTAGCTTTTACTTAAAGCATAAGCAGGCAGCATTGCAATAAGCACTACCATATAAATGGCACTCGCGAGCACGGATCCCCCTTATTTAAGATTGCTCTTGGCTACCCGTCGCCTTATCATAACAACGACTCATCCGACTGAGGGAGCATTTCGTTGAAACTGGACAATCGTCAAAGCGATTTACCAAAATTTTTAGATAGAAAAATTGGAATCCTGCTTGTCTTTTTATTAAGCTGCATTCGGCCTTTGTTGAAACTTGTCCAAGGTCTAGAGCCTCAAGGTAAAAAACGATTTCTTATTATTAAATTATCTGCCCTTGGTGATGTGGTTGTGATGCTGCCTGCACTCAGACTTTTAAAAAATCAATATCCTGATAGTGAAATTGTTTTTTTGGGAAGTTCTTCTAATAAAGAAATGTGTCTGAGTGTTCCCATGATTTCTAAGTTTGAAACATTTTCGATTAAAAATATTTTTAAACTACGTAAAGAATTTTTCACAGCCGTTATAGATTTTGATCAGTGGGTGAGAACTACGGCTATTATTGCCGCACTTATGAAAACTTCGTTTAGTGTCGGTTTTAAATCACCTAGTCAATATCGACATTTTGCCCATGATGAGATCGTTGAATTTTCAAAAAACATTCACACAGGCAGTAATTTTTGGAATCTTACAAAAAAACTACTTACGAAATTGGGCAATTCAGTCACGAGTACTTTTGAAGAAGATTGCGATAAAGTTCAAAAAGAATGGCTGAAAACTTTTACCCACAAACCCACAATGAAACATTTGCCAGAAAATTTTATCGTCATACATCCAGGGTGCGGAGAAAATGGAGTCTATAGACAATGGCCTATCGACTCATGGAAAAATTTGGTGATCATGCTCACCCAGAAATTCAACCCCACTGAAATTCTAATTACAGGGCAGGGCGATTATGAGGTGGCATTGGCGCAATCAATTTCCCAAGCCGGTGGAACATCAATTGCTGGAAAAGTAAGTTTTCAAGAACTTATTGAGATCTTAACAAGAGCAAAACGAGTCTATTCTTCAAACACAGGTATAATGCATCTTGCTAGTTTTTTGGGTAATCGGGTCATTGTTCTTAATGGACCTACAAATTCTGTGCTTTGGAAACCACTTTGGGGTGGCCTTACACTTAACTCGCCAGTGGCTTGTGCTCCTTGCTTGACGTGGGGAAATGACTATGGTTGTTCTGACCCTGTATGTGTAAAGATAATGACTCCACAACTGGTTTTTGAGGCTAGCAATGCTTAAAGAACATCAGCGTTATTTTAATATGTTTTTTCAATTCTTTGACATGTTCATTGTAGCACTCGCCTGGGTGTTGTCTTATCCGCTACGATTTATTTATCTCGCGGATATAATACCTGTACGTAAAGGTTATCCACTTTATGATGAATATTTTTACATCACAGGTGTTATAGTTATTATTTGGTATGCCGTTTTTAATCTTACTGGTGTTTATAAATCTCGTCGCACACAAAGTCTTTGGCCCGAACTTTTAGCACTTGCTCGTGCACAAACAGTTGCTTTTATTATTTTTGCTGCACTCACTTTTTTAACTACAGCGGTCATGTTTTCCCGTGGTGTTTTGCTTGTTTTCTTTGTTCTCGTAAATGTTTTTTTCGTAGTTGAACGTATCGCACTTCGATTTTTTCTTAAAAATTTACGAAGAAAAGGTTTTAATCGACGAAACGTACTTATCGTTGGGGATAATGAAATCGCAAAAGCATTTTTAGAGAGATTACATTATCATCCTGAATTGGGGCTTGCCGTAATGGGGGTTATCCGTCTGGATGAATTACCTGAATCAAGTCGCACAGGTTTACAAGTATTAGGCACTTGTGCTGATTTAACGAAGGTATTAACGCTTCATAAAATCGATCAAGTATTTTTGGCACTTCGAAACGCTGATCGCGATCAACTCGATATGATTCTTTCAAGTGTGATGGAGCAAAATGTTGATGTACGTATTATTCCAGATCTACATCAATTTATTACATTAGGTTGTGATGTTGAGGAGTTTGAGGGCATGCCCCTTATTTCTCTAAATCAAAGCCCCATTGTCGGTTGGAATAGTGTGGCTAAACGAATTTCTGATATTTTATATGCCAGCCTCGCATTTTTAATTTTTTCGCCCTTGATGGCTTTGATCGCTCTAGCGATAAAAATATTTTCACCAGGCCCCATCATCCACCGTCAACAACGTATGGGGCTTGATGGTCGTGTTTTTCAAATGCTGAAGTTTCGCACCATGCGCGTAGATGCAGAGAGCGCCACAGGTGCAGTGTGGGCGACAAAAAATGATAATAGAGTTACATGGATCGGTAAAATCTTACGTCGCACCTCTCTTGATGAGCTTCCTCAGTTTATTAATGTGCTTAAGGGTGAAATGAGTTGTGTAGGGCCACGTCCTGAGCGGCCCGAACTTGTACAAAAATTTAAACACGATATACCAAAGTATATGCTCAGGCATAAAGTAAAAGCTGGAATCACAGGTTGGGCTCAAGTGAATGGCTTAAGAGGCGACACCAGCCTTGAAAAACGCATCGAGTATGATCTTTATTATATTTCAAATTGGTCTTTGTTTTTCGATTTCAAAATCATGATCATGACTTTGTTCAAAGGCTTTGTTTCTAAGAACGCGTATTAAAAAAGGCTCTCACCTAACAGGAGCTTACTTATACAAGCGTTGATTTAAAATACTCCAACGTCTTTTCAAAACCTTCACGCAATGAAACTTTTGGTTCCCATTTTAATTCGCGTTTAGCTTTTGTAATGTCAGGTCGACGCTGTTTAGGATCAGACGGAGGAAGTGGTTTATGCTCTGTCTTAAAATCAACCTTACAAGCAAGTCCAACATTTTTGGCGATATCTAAAATCGTATATTCATCAGGATTACCAATATTAGTTGGTGTGTTAATTGAACTTTGCATAAGCATATGCATACCTTCAACTAAATCAGTTACATAACAAAGACTGCGCGTTTGTTTGCCATCACCATAAATGGTAAATGGTTGCTTTTTTAACGCTTGCATAAAAAAGTTAGGAATAACACGGCCGTCTTCAGGTCGCATGCGTGGACCATAAGTATTAAAAATGCGCATGATCTTTGTGTCGATTTTGTATCGTCGATGGTAGGCCATGGTCATCGCTTCAGCAAATCGTTTTGCTTCATCGTAACAACCGCGAATACCCGTGCAATCAACATTGCCTAGATATGTTTCTTTTTGCGGGTGTTCTAGGGGATCACCATAAACTTCAGAAGTAGAAGCGATTAAAATACGGGCATTTTGTTGTTGAGCCCACTGTAAAAGATTGAGATGCCCAATAGAACCGGTACGCAAAATAAAATCAGGAATTTTTTCAAAATCTATGGGGCTTGCTGGGCTTGCAAGGTTGTAAATTTCATCGCAAGCAACATTCATGTGTAGGGGGTTGTTTATATCGTGTTCTATCCAACTAAAACTTTTATTATTAATAAGATGTTCGATATTGCTACGTCTACCGGTGACAAGATTATCAATGGCATAAACGCGGTAGTTTTTTGCAAGCAAAAGTTCACAAAGATGGCTTCCAATAAAGCCAGCACCACCGGCGACTAAAGCAACTTTCATGTTTTTTCTCTACCAATACTGAAATAGGTAAAACCAAGGCTTCTCATATTTTCTGGTTCATAAATATTTCGCCCATCAAAAACAACTTTTTGTTTCATAAGAGCTTTCATCGAATTAAAGTCAGGGCTTCTAAATTCATTCCATTCAGTAACGATGACAAGACCATCGCTCCCTTTAAGAGCACTCATGGCATCAGCAGTCCAGTTTACTTTATCGCCATAAGTTTTTTTCATATTATCGATAGCAGCTGGATCATACGCTTGAATCTTTACACCCTCTTTAAGAAGGGCGTCGATGATAACAGCAGCCGGAGCCTCACGAATATCATCGGTTCTGGGTTTAAATGCCAAACCCCAAAGTGAAAGTGTTAAGCCCGATAGTTTTGGATAATGTTTTTTAATCTTTTTAATTATAACTGTTTTTTGATTTTCATTTGCTGTGTCTGTGGCTTTAACCACATTGAGACTTACACCGTACTCATCAGCAGTTTTCACAAGTGCCTTAACGTCTTTAGGAAAACAACTGCCCCCATAGCCAACACCTGGGTAAAAGAACGCTGATCCAATACGTGAATCTGAGGTAAAACCATTTTTAACTTCAGAAACGTCAGCACCAACTGCATCACAAAAAAGTGCAAGCTCATTGATGAAACTGATTTTGGTAGCTAAGAATGCATTTGCAGCGTATTTCGTAATTTCCGCAGCTTTGTTTGACATGAATAAAATTGGCCTGCCGTTTTTAACAAACGGTGCATAGATTTGTTCCATTGCTTTTCGTGCAGCATCAGAAGAGCAGCCAATTACCACGCGATCAGGACGCAAAAAATCATCAATGGAAGCACCCTCTTTAAGAAACTCAGGGTTACTCACCACATCAAATTTAATTTTCGTGAATTTTGAAACTGTTTTTGAAATTTTCTCAGCTGTACCCACTGGAACTGTACTTTTCATTACAATAATTTTTTCATCAGTCATATTTTGACCAATAAATTCGGCAACGTTTAGAACATGACTAAGATCGGCTGATCCGTCTTCTCCTTCGGGAGTGCCTACTGCAATAAAAATAACTTGTGATTCTTTAACTGCTTTTTTACCGTCAGTAGTGAATTCAATTCTTCCAGCTTTAAGTGTGCTTTTAAGTAAGTCATCAAGCCCCGGTTCATAGATAGGTACAATACCGTCTTGCAGGGCTTGAATCTTTTTAGCATCGATGTCGATGCCAATGACGTTATTTCCTGCATCTGCAAAACAAACTCCTGCAACTAAACCTACATAACCTGTTCCAAACACTGAGATTTTCAAAAATAACTCCTTGATCGTATAATTGACTTGAGTGATTAATTAAACTATCACTTAAAGGTGCAAGTCAACCATACTCGTTAAGGCCTTAGGGAACGGTTTTGAAGAAAACAATCACTTCTTTTTTAAAATTTGCTTTAGCAGTCGGGCTTATCTATTGGCTCGTAGCCACAGAAAAGATTACGGCTGAGCCTTTTTTACGCTTATGGGATAAGCCATGGCTCATACCGTTTATGTTTGCCACGGTATTTTGTCTTATTTTTATTAATAATTATCGTTGGTTATTGCTCCTGCAAGGGCAACAAATCGCATCTTCAGTGAAGCAAACTTTGTCTCTTACATTTATCGGACTCTTTTTTAATCTCGCCATGCCAGGGAGCGTTGGTGGCGATGTGATTAAGGCCTTTTATATTGTGAAAGAGCAACCGGGTACACGTTTGAGGGCCGCAACTAGCGTTTTGATGGATCGCGTTGTAGGGCTCTATGCTATGGGGCTTGTTGCTTTAACTTCAGTGATTATTAATTATGAAAAAATCGGAAGTATTCCCCAGCTTCGTATACTCGCTTTATTTATTATTGCTCTAGTTGGAGCCTTCACGGTTTTTTTCATGATTGGTTTTTCAAGACGCGTTCGTAACCACAGTTTGATGCATAAAATTTTAGACAAAACTCCTGGAGGCAAATTAATAGAACGCATTTATGATGCCGTTCACGGATTTCGAAATGGAAAAACACAATTTGCACTTGGAATTCTTCTTAGTATCGGGGTTCAAGGTCTTAACATCACCTCACTTTATATTTTAGCTAGAGCTTTGGGTTTTGAAACTGCCTCGCTCTCAGGGTTTTTCTTTATTATCCCACTCGGATTAATTGCCACAGCTATTCCTATTAGCCCCGCAGGCATTGGTGTGGGGCAAGCTGTGTTTTTGGCCCTGTTTACTTGGTACGACGGCTCTACAACACAAGTTGGACCAGCACTTATTACGATTTCACAAGTTGTGCAGGCTGCTTGGGCTATTGTTGGAGCTATACTTTATTTTTTAAGAAAAGCTCCCATTGACGTTAAGGTTCCCGCCGAAGCTGGCGGCAAATGAGTTCGGTAAATCACGAAACAAAAGGTCAGGGTTTTATTTTAAGAATCACCGCCGCTCAAGAAGCTGATGTGATTGTAAAAATACTTTCTTCAAACGGCGAAAAAATATCAGCCTTTGCAAAGGCCGGGTTAAAAAGCCGCAAGCGCTTTGGCGGATCCCTTCAACCACTTTTTAACATCACCTATCGCCTCACAAAAAAATCTCCTCAACAAGATCTCTACTTTTTAGAAGAAGCACATGTGCGCCATGATTTTAAAAATCTGCGTACTCAACTTGAGCGTCTCACATCAGCGAGTTATGCTGCTGAGCTCGTAGAATTATGCGCACACGAAGGTTTAGAAAATACTGAACTCTATAATCTCTTTGGTGCGACTTTACGTGCCCTAGATTCAGGTTTGTCTGTTGAGGGTGTTCTAAGACAATTTGAGGTGAAGCTTTTATCTATTTTGGGTTGGCTCCCTGGTCTTCAAAAATGTGCCTCTTGTGGTGTTGAAGAAAAAGAGCTTACCCTAAACCCCGATCAGGGGTTGGTTGTCTGTAGAGATTGTGGAAGATTTCCGTTAATACTTACTCGTGAAGTGGCTCAACACATTTTAAATCTTTTAGGAACTTCAGTTTTAGAAAATGATCTTGATGAATCACAAGCCCAGAGAATTGGCCAGATTACTATGGCTCTATTGCAATCTCATTGGGGGCATCAAAAACCAAAAGCACTTCAATTTATGGCCAGCATGAGACGTTTTCAAAAAAATCCTTAAATAGAGTTTTATCGATACTTCATTTGTTGTTGGTGTTCTTTAAACTTTTGAATCATTAATTTTGCCGCTTCTAAAACATTGCTAGCTATATATTTTGGAGCTGCGTAGGAAGTATCAATGGGGGGAGTTGTTTCATTTTGAAGTAAAATGCTTTGGCAACCGGCTCGAAGGCCTGCCTCTACATCTGACATGCGATCACCCACCATCCATGAAAGCTTCATATCGATATCGTATTTTTGGCCAGCTTGTTGAAGCATTCCTGCATTTGGTTTGCGACAAATGCATCCTCCGTCGACGGGGTGTGGGCAATAATAAACATCATGTATAATAGCCCCGTTTTTTTTGAAATCTTCAACGATCATTGAATTGATTTTTTTCAGGATGTTTTCATCAACAATCCCACGCGCGACACCACTTTGGTTTGTGGCCAAAATAACCTTAAAGCCATTCTCGTTTAATAGCTTTATGGCCTCATAAGATTCCTTATACGTCTCAATTCGATTAGGATCGTTAAGGTAAATAACATCTTTAATGATTGTGCCATCGCGGTCTAAAAATGCAGCTTTTGAGTTGCTCATCACAATCGTTTTAGAATAGAAAATTAGTAGAACACAACTCATTTGTGACATTTGTTAAAGGAATTTTTTTTGGAAAGCATCAAACGACTTTTTCCGTATCTAAAACCCTATCGTGGAACGATCATCGTCACACTTATTTTGGGTGTGCTGCTTGGCGCCACGAATATCGGTATGGCTAAAATCGTTCAAGTCGTTAATGACGATATATTTATTAAAAAAGATCAAAGAATGCTGCTCCTTGTACCGCTTGCAGCAATTGCGCTTTATTTTGTGATGGGTTTATTACGCTACTTTCATATGTACTATCTCAGATACACAGGTGATCGAATATCAGTAGATATTCGAAATGATCTTCAAACCCAATACGCAAATCTTAGTCTTGATTTTCATACAGAGAACTCATCAGGTAGTTTGATCAGTAAAACCATGAACGATGTGGTGCTTGTACAATTAGGTCTCACACTCCTTGCTGATATCGTTCGCGAACCACTGACCATCATCGCACTATTAGGATATCTTTTTTATACTAACTGGATGCTCGCCGCTGCGATTTTTCTTGCAGCACCGATTGTGATTATTGTTTCAAAAAGTCTTGGCCGTAGTGTTCGTAAATACAGTCATATGATGCAAGAGACCAACGAAGAATGGACTAGCACCATTAAAGAGACCATTGATGGCATCAGAGTTGTGAAAGCCTTTGGGCTCGAAACCCATATGGTCAACAAGTTTAAAAAAGTTGCTGATAAATTTTTATTCACACGACGAAAAATCTTGGGCCGCGAAGAATTAGCTGGGCCCGTGTTTGAACTTCTTGCTGCTGTAGTAGTTGCAGGCATTTTGTACTTTGCTGGATTACAAATCATTCAAGGTAAAATGACTCCAGGTGAATTTTTATCTATAATTTCAGTATTGGCAATGCTTCAAGGCCCTATTAAAAAACTTCAAGATGCCCATGTGCGTTTGCAACATACAATCGCCGCTGCACAAAGGGTATTTGCGATCATTGATACTCCTGTAAAAGTTCAAGATCCTGAAAAACATAATCGCAAATCAATACCTTGGCCCGATCAATGGGACACCATCGATTTTAAAAACGTGCAGTTCTCATACGGTAATCACCCAATTCTTCGCGGTATTAACCTTAAAGTACGTCGTGGTGAAGTTGTGGCGATCGTAGGCGCTAGCGGAGCAGGAAAAACAACTCTCGTAAATTTACTTCCACGTTTTTATGATGTCGAAGGTGGGCAAATAACAGTTGGTGGTGTTGACGTCAAAGACATGCAGGTTCGTGATCTGCGTGGTCATATCGGGCTTGTAACCCAAGACGTGTTTTTATTTAATGAATCAATCAAAGATAATATTTTAGCCGGCAATACAGGTAATGAACCAGATGTGAAGTCAGCCCTCGAAGCTGCTCACGCATTGGCGTTTGTACAAAATCTTCCTCATAAAACTGAAACACGTGTGGGTGATCGCGGAGCTAAACTTTCAGGCGGTGAACGTCAACGTATCAGTATCGCTCGTGCTGTTTTTAAAAATGCGCCTGTTCTCATTTTAGATGAGGCTACGAGTAGTCTTGATTCTCAAAGTGAACTTGAGGTTCAAAAAGCTCTTGATGAACTCATGCGCGGGCGTACTACATTTGTAATTGCCCACAGACTTTCTACAATTCAAAAAGCGCATCGCATTATTGTTTTGTCCGAGGGTAAAATCATTGAAGAGGGAAGTCACACTGAACTTCTCACTCGCCAGGGTGCTTATCAAAAACTTCATTCTATTCAATTTAATGGAGCGTAAGTGAGTCTAGATTCAAAAACAGATTTTGAAGATTCACAAAAGATCATCGATAAAACGGTGAGCTGGCTTGAGACGATCGTTATTGGTCTTAATCTGTGTCCATTTGCCAAGGCAGTTCATACAAAAAAACAAATTCGGTACGTAGTAACTCAATCAGTATCATCTGATGAATTATTAAAAATTTTAAAATCTGAATTAAAAAGCCTTCATGCAACAAATCCTAATGTCGCTGACACAACACTCATCATTCACCCTCAATGTTTAAAAGATTTTTTAGATTACAATGAGTTTTTACAAGTGGCAGAAAATGCGATTGCACAAATAGGTTTAGAAGGTGTGCTTCAGCTTGCGAGCTTTCATCCACAGTATCAGTTTGCAGGTTCAGAGCCCGACGCTATTGACAATTACACAAATCGTTCACCTTACCCAATGCTTCACATCTTACGCGAAGCCAGCGTTTCAAAAGCAGTAGAACTTTTTCCAGAAGCCGTAATGATACCTGCAAATAATGTAGAAACAATGAACACGCTAGGCTTTGAAAAATTAAAAAAGCTTCTCGATACTTTCTAAGCAACTCCAATTTCAAAAAAATCCCTTGTTTTTGAAGCCAGAATGAATGGCGTGCTTACACTTCATCCGCTTATGAATATTGATGCAGCTCGGAACGAGAAGTCGAGTGACGCCTTCTAGTAAAAAAGTTGCCTATGGTCTCTAATTTAGGTAAAAATGAAGAATAAGATGTGAGTTTAGTCATTTATTGAATGAGGCCTTTGATGACACTTTCTCAAATCAAGGATATTCTAAAAACTAAAGAGGCAGAGCTTCTTGGGCTTCACGTCAAATCATTATTTGTTTTTGGATCGGTCGCCAGAGGTGAAGAAAAAAAAACAAGTGATATTGATTTCTTGGTTGAATTCAGCCAACCTGTGGGGATGTTTGATTTTTTGGGACTGATGTATTTTCTCGAAGACCTTCTAAAAACCAAAATTGATTTAGCCACTAAAAAAGCACTTCACCCACGTCTTAGAGACGATATTTTGAAAGAAGCCATTCGTGTCGCCTAGAGCCTGGAAATTACGAATTCATGATATTCTAGATGGAATCAAAGATATTAAATCATTTATAGCCGATAGAACCCGCGAGCAGTTTAGCGCAGATAAAAAAACTTATTTGGCTGTTATTCGTTCTCTGGAAGTCATTGGCGAGGCTGCTCATCATACGCCGGATGCGATCAAGAAAAAATATCCTGAAATCCCATGGCGTAAAATCAAGGACTTTCGAAATGTTTTGGTCCATCAATATTTTGGTATCGACAATGACATCATATGGAAAACAATTAACGATGAGCTTTTATCTCTTGTTCAAGTTTTTGAAAAAATTCTTAGCCAAGAATCTGAGTAATTTTTGTTCAGAATTCTGAACCTCATTCGCTGGCGCTCTGTTAAATATTTTATTATCTAGTAGTGCGCCGACGCACTTTTGAATTCACCGGATGTTTGTCTTCTAATGTCTGAGCCAGCTTATCAATAGTGACATGGGTATAGCGTTCAGTAGTTTGCAAACTTGAGTGTCCGAGTAGTTCTTGAATGTTTCTTAAATTAGCCCCTCCCTCTAATAGATGAGTCGCAAATGAATGTCTAAGCATATGAGGGTGTAACGGGCGACTTAAACCTGCCTTTATGCCCATCTGCCTAATACGTCGATGAAGTGTTCGCACATTAAGTGGTTTATCGTTTTCACCTTCAAAAACATATTTTTCGCCGTGCACATGTGCGTACACGCGTTTAGTTTCTTCTAGTAATGGCACCCATCGCCACTTACGACCTTTTCCTAAGACTTCAATCGCATTTTTTTCTAATGAGAAGCGACTTACCTCAGCATTGGCAGTTTCTGAAACTCTTAAGCCTGCGCCATACATGAGTAGAAAAATAAGTTGATCGCGATAACCTTCAGAGGTTTTGTCTTTTGAGATTTCAGACCACAATAAAAGTGCTTCATCGGCAGAAAGATAATGTGGAAGTTTTCGTGGCACTTTAGTTTTTCCAAATGTCGATGCCAGATCATCTGCAATAAAGCCCTCATCAAATGCCCAGTGAAGAAAACCTTTGAGGGCCGCAATTTTTCGAGCACGTGTTGCCGGTGAAAAGCGCGTTAATCCCAACGCACATTTCATAATCACGGGCCGGTTGAGTGAAATTCCCTGACTAAAAAACTGAATTATGTCAGATTTATAGGCTCTGAAGGTCTCAGAGGATTGGAATTTTTTCTCTATTACTTCCAAATATTTAGGTATGATTACCGATAGTTCCATGCTGGTGTCATTTTGACCTTACCTTTCTTCATAGCGCAGTGCAATATTTAGCTTGTACCAAATACACCATAATGGTATAAGTTTCTCTCCTGGTGAACACAGGAAATGGAGCCATCCCCAGGAAGTAGGTGGCATGTAAAGTAGTGAGGTTACTATGAGCGAATTCCAAGGTTCTCCTTTTGCCCCAAACACTTCGAGTAATACCAATGCAGTACCAGCTGCTATCCCAAGCCCAAGACCACAAGGGTCACATAATGTTCAGATGATCTATAAATCTGACATTGTATCCCAGTTGGTGAAGATGATTGAGCGCGTGGCTCCATCACAGGCTACTGTCCTTATTTTAGGACAAAGTGGTACAGGAAAGGAACTCATTGCGCGTCTTATTCATGAAAAAAGTAATCGCAAGAACAAGCCTTTCGTCGCAATTAATTGCGGCGCACTTCGCGAGACACTTTTAGAGAGTGAACTTTTCGGTCATGAAAAAGGATCATTCACTGGTGCCTATACACGTAAAATCGGTCTTGCTGAAATCGCAAACGGTGGAACATTGTTCCTCGATGAAATCGGTGAGCTCACACAAGGCATTCAATCAAAGCTTTTAAGATTCCTACAAGAGGGTGAGATTTATCGCGTAGGTGGTAAAGATCCCATTCGTGTAGATATCCGTTTGGTATCTGCTACTAATCGTGATTTAGAATCTGAAGTTGTAAAACAAAATTTCAGAGAAGATTTATTTTATCGTATCAATACAATTACGGTAAACACTCCGGCCCTCTCAAAACGTAAAGAAGATATTCCGGTTTTAGTTGAGCATTTCTTGTCTCAAGGTAAACATGGGTATTTGGGTCGGGGTCGGCAGATGTCACCAGAAGCTATGGCCGTTCTTATGAACTATCCATGGCCTGGTAACATCAGAGAATTGCAAAACGTTTGCGAACGTATGCAAATCTTAGCTGAAGGTCACATGATTATGGTTGGCGATTTACCAGATAATATTCGTCGCCCCACTGAAAAGGTGAGTGTAGCTGAGTATGATCCCGATACAACTTTGTATGAAGTTGAAAAGCGTCATATTTTAAAAGCTCTTCACTACTTCAACGGAAACAAAACACGTGCTGCTCATTCATTGGGCATCACGATCAAAACACTATACAATAAACTTCATATGTATGGTGAGTTTGAGAATTTCTCAGTGCACTCAAAGCCAGAGCCTGTAGTGACTGAAGAAAGCAAAGTAAGTGCAACTGTTGGAGTATCTAAATCTGATTCTCCAGTAGTCTAATAAAAGTAGTAACAAACACATAAAGCCCTTGGTAGAAATGCCAGGGGCTTTGTTTTACTGAGTAACTATTGATGATAAAAATCTTTCTTTTAGTATTGAGTATTCAATTCGGTATTGCAAGTCAGGGTGCTGCTTCATCAAGGCTAATTCCCGGAAAATTTTGTTTAGGAAAACTAATTGAGACGATTGGTTCTAAAGCGGGGATTGTTTCGCCACGATCGGTGTATTGGACGCAGAGGCTAGGTGTGCAATTAGAATCGATTGTTAAACTTGAGGCTCATGAAGAAAGCTTGGGGCATAGAATTCGAATTAAAAAAGCAGTTCAGTTTGTTGCCAATCAAGATTTAAATTCTTTAGAAAAGGCAGATCTTTTTTGGGGTTTAGTTGATGCCATTAAGTTCTCTGATACATATTTTTACTCAACTGCAGAACAAGATTCTGCTGGTAATTATGTATTTCACGGATTTTCAATTGTGCATTTTAAATCGCCAACAGCAGTGATCAGTTCTCAAGGTGAAGTGTATTTGGGTTTACATCTCAGACTTCATAAGGGTGAGTCGATTAATCTTGAATCACTTCAACATATCCCTGCATCAAAATAAAAAAGGCGATCAAGTGATCGCCTTTTTATAAATCGTAAGTTTAATATTATATTTTAAAAATATCCTTCGTCATCAGAAGATTCTTCTTCTTCTGCCGTGGGTGTTCCATAATCATCGTCATCATCGAAGTTCTCAAAATCAGCTTCTGCAGTACCAACAACAGCGCCTTCTTCTGTTTCTTCACCAGCTATTGGATCCAAACCAGGTTCATTTGTTTCTTCACCTGTATGGGGATCATAGCCCATTGCGGCTCCACCAGCAGCTGCAGCAGCTCGCTTAGCGGCTTTTTTAGGAGCAGCTTTTTTCACAGCTTTCTTTGCTACTTTTTTTGCGGCCTTTTTAGGTGCTGCTTTTTTAGTAGTTTTTTTCTTCTTCGCTGATTTTTTAGGAGCAGCTTTTTTCGCTACTTTTTTCTTCTTCATCGGTTTTTTAACTTTTTTCTTCTTAGCCATTTCGGCCTCCTCTGGTGCTCGGAATCACACATCTTAATTGTCTGATTATGAAAAGTTGCGAGCTCCGCTGCAAATAAAAAATGAGGTCTTTATTTAGCTCAGCGCGTTAGTTTGGGTTAGCTAAAGAGATTATCGAGTAAACGTGCAAGTTCAGGAGGAAATACCAGGGCCACATAGAAACCGCCATCACTTATAACCTTGCGAGGCACAGTTGCCGCATAGCCTAAGATTTTAGTCTGTTTTTGATTTTTGATGGGAAAAGTGAGGCTAATCATCGGATCAAGCCCGGGAGTAGGAATAAAAAGAGCGAAATATTTAACTGAACCATAGATGTACATATTTATTTTTTTATTCTGAACATGACCCGCAACACGTGGCAATTCACCGCCAGGAACCGACGGGAGTGCATCACCATTTGGTAATTTCTCTGGATTAGCAAATTCAAAACCTTTTACCAAATATACCAGAGGAACATTTATGCTCAATACCCAAACACCTTGAGGATCAAGTGCAATCTCAGCTGTTGCCCCAGGAATACCTTGCACAGGAAAGCTTGCTCCTGTTCCAAGGGGATTTGATGGAAATGGAACGCTTAAGATTAATAAGTTATTCACCGTATCGATTCTAAAAATGCGTGTTTGATTTAGTGGACCGCCGCTGACAAAGCCCATGGTGTCGACACTTGTCCACATTTCTTGTGTCGAAGTGAGGCTTGAACTATCAAGGTGTGTGGGGCTCTTAAACGATCTTTGGCCGCATCCGGTAGTGCCCAGAGATGTGATCAGGAAAAAAGAAAGTGCAAAGAATGAACTTAAATTTTTTGTACGCGATAGCATATTTTGTTCCCCCAAACATGCGAGAGCTGATATCTCTATTTTGAACTTTTGCGCTTTGAAAGTCTATGGCTTTTTAATCTAAATTATTGAAATTACTGGATAATATTTAGTCATAAAATGAAACTTTTAATCCTCAGCCTTATACCCGTATTGATTTTTTGGTTTGTTGAAGAAAAGTTCGGCACTTTTTGGGGTATTGTTGCGGCCATTGTTTGGGGTTTTTTAGAATGCACTTACGAATATATTCGTTACAGGCGAATCCAGAGCCTCACACTTTTGAGTACTGCATTTATTGTAGTTCTTGGAAGCCTTGGATTATGGCTTGATCAAGGAGCATTTTTTAAATTTCAACCAGTCATCATGGAATTGATTTTTGTCGGCATCCTGTTGTGGGGCGGACGCGGTGGAATGCCGTTACTACTGAAGCTCGCGGTAAAAACACAGCCGAAGGTTTTTAATCAAACGCCAGTGCCTGGTAAAGAAGCCCAGCATTTAGCACTGATGGAAAAGCAAAAACAATTAATGCAAAGACTCACACGTCACCTGATAGCTGTACTTATTATTCATAGCGTTTTGTTGGCGTATCTTGCTTTGTACGGCACCACAGGTCAGTGGGCTTTTTGGAAGGGTATCGGGTTTAATGTTTTTTTGCTTTTCTGGATGGCTTGCGAAATTATTCAAATACGAATGAAAGCGAAAAATAAAACAAAGAATTAAATTTATCAATTCAAAGAGAATTTTTTCATAGCTAGTTGGATATTATTTTCTTTGAGTATGTGAAGTGCTCCAGTGATTGCGCGATCAGTAACTTCATTTGTTTCAGTGTATCGTTCAGCATTGTAAAATACTGTGATTTCAACGGCCCAATCACTGACGTTGGTGATATGTGCTTTAGTTGTATCTTTCATTATGCCTGGCGTTTTTTCTAAACAACTTTTAAGTAAGTGTTTGATACGATCAGTGTCTGAGCTTAAATCAAAATTGAGCTTAAATTTTTGCGAAAGCCTGTTGTCGGGTAAATTAAAGTTGGTAACACGTGAATTACTAAGCTCATTATTGGGGACAATTAAAATATTTCCATCAGGTGTTAGAATTTGAGTGCTACGCATTCCAATTTGAATAACTTCACCAGTATCACCACCAGTGAGTGAGATTCGATTGCTAGGCAAAAAGGGGCGATCAATCAAAATTGTAAAGCCAGAGATCATATTGCTAAGTGTAGGTTGTGCTGCAAGACCGATAGCTAATGAGCCAATACCAAGGGCAGTGACGATGTGCCAAATGTCATAGCTGAAATGTCTCATTACACCCATGAGTACTATAAAAAAAGTAAGTACTTTAATTGCTCGAGTGAGAAGTGGCACAAATTCTTTAGCATTTCCTTTGCCAACACACGGGATCAATAAATCGGTAAGTTTAAATACAGATTTTAGAACTAAGAGTGCGATGAGTACAAAAACCGTATTGTCTATCAAAACTAAAAGTAACACGGGCAGGGGAAATGACGAAACTACGAGTTGCACAGCAATTAGCAAAAGTACACTTCGCAAAAACTTTTGAATAACGATCAAAATCTGTACATCATCGATAGAAGACGTTGATTTTATATAACGGCTAAGTGCTGAAAACACAAACTGCAAGACAATGGTAAATAAAAAGAAAAATCCAACTAAAATAATAGCCGATTGAATTAAGCCCAAGAGCCATAGATTTTGAATGTTTATTCCGAGAGATTCTATAGTTTGTTTAATCATGGTTAAAGTATCAATGCCACAGAAGATGTGGTGAATCAATAGCATACGGAAACATACTGTCAAAAATTTATGCCGGCACCAATACTTGTCGAAATAAAACTAGTTTGAGTGAGTATGAAAATACTTTGATTGATAAAATCAAATTGTCGATATCCAAGTGACCCTTCAATAAAGAAATTTGGTTTCAAGAAAATTTTTAAATGGCTTGCAAGATTAAAGTTTCGTCCCATGACTGTTGTTTTGCTTGTGGGCATGAAGTAATAATCAAATTGAGCATCAATCCACTTTGGGTATTTTAGCCATTTAAGTTTATTGAGAAAATTATCAATTACTTTTGGCATGGGACTACCGTAATAACCTCCAACACCAAGCATGTTACCGCCTGTGGCGTTAAAGTTTACACTTTGATAACTTAAAACAGGCCCATAGAGCTGGTCGTGATTCCACAGACCTGGTTTGATGTTATATTTAATATCGAAATTAATCGTCGTGAATTTAACTGAATTACCCAATTTATTTTTAGCATCGACAATTGTTGTAAGGTATCTTAACGAAGTTCCCCATCTTTGAACGCTGAGCCTGTAATTTTCCCATTTAAAAAACTGTTCCAGCCATGCAGCGACGCCAAGTTCGCCTTGTATAAGAAATTTGGATGAATCTGTTAAAAGACTTGAAAGCCTTAAGACCGCTTCATAGGGGTAGCCGCGATAAATATCATAAAAAGCCGGAATTTCATTTTCATTTGAAATTATTTTAATAATGCGATGATTAATAGTTGCTTTATCTTGTGATAAAAACTCCCAATCAAAAGTATTATTGCCTGTCATGGTTACTTTATTTTCTGTAGACTCCACCTTTAATTTTGAGTTCTCGCTAAACGCACCATGTAGTTGAACGGTGTTTCTATATGTTCCGCGGCGTGTACGGTTTTTTAAAAACAATCTATCGAAATCAGTGAGAAGTGGTTTTGTAATTTTAAGTGGCAACACCAGTGGGGTATTTCCGGGATCATTAAATATTAAAAATGGTTTTTTAAAGTCAAGTGTTGCTTGCCAAGTGTCATCGTTGTTTTTAACTACATTAGGAGCGAGAGGCGCGATGGTGCGACCAGCAATAATAATATTTTTCTTGTTATGACTTTGTATTAAATCAAAAAGTTCCGGTTCCGCTAAAGGCCAATTTACTTCAATGTGATATTCGCCGCCATTTCCGAGTAATGCCTTCAAGATTAGTTTTTGATCTTTTTTAAGAGTTACTGAGCCTTTTAAATCCCTTGGTTTATCGTCGATTAACACATCTTGGGGTAAACTCTTGAGTAATGTGTTATCAACCTTACTGTCTATTGTATCGATGAGAAAGGTTCTGCTGGTTTTTGCCATAATATAAACGTCTGAACAAATACTATTGGCGCAAAATCTGAAACCTTCTTTGTTCTTCCATTTCGACATTTTTTTCTGGGCGTCATTTCGATCATATTGATCTTTATCTATCTTAATACTTTTCTCTTTTTTAGAGCGAGAAGGTACAAGCGTGAAATTTTTTTTAATTGCATCCTCCCCAAGTTTTGCCTTCATAAATTCATCGCTTACGGGAAGCTCCACTGCCTCCTCTTGAGATTCTTTGCCTTGCTGATAAAATGTAATGCTAATTTCTGCTTGATCATTGGCCATGCTAATTTTTTTATTGGCACGACTAGCTTTTAATTTCTGTTCTTTGCGGTACTCTTTGAAATTAAGTATTTGAAATTTTTCTTCTTCATTAATGAGAATATAAGTCTTTGAACAAAAAGAATGCTTAAGTTCGTTTTCGACTGCGTGCATGCAGTAACGAAATGGAATGTTTTGTTTCCATGATTTAAGATCTTCCGTGGAAATTTTTATTTCATAGTTAGATTCTTCAAAATGAGGGGTTTTTATAGTATAGAAAGCTAGGTTATCTTTTGGATTTACCAATTCTATTACCCCGCCTCGAGATAAAAGAGTTTTGGGCCAAGCGAATTTTAATTTATAAACTGTATTTTTTTCTTCAATACTTAAAAGCTCAAGGTCGATCTCGTCATTTTTAATTAATTGACCGCCTAAGTCTAAATCGTCATTCGGGGCTAAGCTGTAGTGAAGTTCATAATCTTTAAATTCTACACCATTCTCTTTTGGAGCAATATAAAGTGGAATGGTGTATTCAGAAATATCAATAGATTTGGGTAGTGGAACCGTATCGGCAATTACTGTTGTTGAGAGAATTGTGGCGCAAGAAAATAATATAATGATTATACTTGAGTATATCTTCAACATCACTTCACTCGAAATTCATAGGGTAATTAATGTTAATAGGGTTGGATCCACCAAATTTTCTAAAATGCAAATTTTTTAATATTCCGACTAAACACTTTTCAAGCTCCTTATCTGGCGAGTTTAACACACTTGCTTTGATCACATTTCCATTGGGGCTTATCGAGATTGATGTCTTAATCTGTCCGCGAGCTTCTGGGTTTTTCCGTGCATATCTTCCGTAACATCTATTTAGTTCGGTCATTTGTGTTTGCATAACTTTGGCAATTTCTTTATCTGAAAGAGTGTCTTCATTTTTTGCTTTTTGTAGCTGTGGCGGAGGAGTTGCGGTACTTGCTGGTGTCGTTAGTAAGTTGGGTATGGATGGCGATGGAGACACGCTTGGATTTGAAATGGGTGTAACTGATAAGTCAACTGCAAGTGGGCGTTGTTTGTCTTTTAGAATAAAATAACCACTAACACCTACGATTAACAGAAGTATTGCAATCCCAAGTAATTGTCGCATAAAGTCCCACTGATTGACTAATATCTAGTATTAGAATCAATTTTTAAGAGAATTTAAAGTTAATACTAGCATACGGATGGCTTTAGTGTAGTTTTCGTATGACATAAAAAAAGAGGGCCAATCGCTTGGCCCTCTATAAGAATCACATTCTTAAGACGCGATCCTGTAAATCACAGCTTATAAGCTGAAACTTAATCAGCCAATGAGCTTTAGCGCGATATTAGGTACTTGGTTGGCTTGAGCCAGTGTTGAAACACCAGATTGCAACAGTACACTATTTCGAGCGAGCTCAGCGGTAGCATTCGCAACGTCCGTGTCACGGATACGGCTATTAGATGCACTCATGTTTTCTTCTGTAATGCTTAAATTCTGAACAGTAGAATTTAAACGATTTTGTAGCGCACCAAGGTTAGCTCGTGTTGAGTTAACGCGTGTGTGTGCTGCATCAAGAAGAGCGAGTGACTCTTGTGCGCCTTCTTTTGTGCTGTAGTCAACGCCTTCGAGGCCAAGTGCATCGATAGTAGCGGTGTTCTCACCAGCAGCAAAAGTAATTCTATCTTCGAATTCGTTGTTGTGGATACCAACTTGGAAATCGAAGTTAGGTGACGTTCCATCCAAAAGGTTTGTTGAACCCCATTTGGTGGTGAGAGCGATACGTTGCATCTCGTTTTTTAACTGACCTACTTCAACGTTTACCATTCCGCGCTCAACATCACCAATGGTGTCTGAAGCAGCTTGGATACCCAACTCACGAAGACGGGTAACGATGTTTGAAATTTCATTCAAACCACCTTCTGCAACTTGAACCATTGAGATACCGTCGTTAGCGTTACGATTCGCTTGACGAGCGGAACGAATTTCAGATTTTAATTGTTCTGAAATTGCTAAACCTGCAGCATCGTCAGCAGCTTTATTAATGCGGCTTCCGCTTGCTAATTTTGAATAACTATCTGAAATTGCCATCTGTGAATTTGTCAAATTTCTTTGAGCGTTCACTGAAGCAATATTTGTTGATACTCTAAATCCCATGACTATTCTCCATTCATACCGTTAATCTCCCTCCGTGAAAAATTCCCTCGCATATATACTTCCTTGCTGGGCGGGCATCCGAGCCCTTGGTTGTTAATTAAATTTTCTGAGCAAACTACAAACTCCATTTTTACTACTTACGTACTACTTTGTTTTACTGCTCTTCCGCGGCTTTCCTCCTCTCGTTAATAGAGGCGATCTCTGATCGCCCCGCCCTATTCCAAGTTGGGCGTGATGGGATAATTCGAAACATCACTCACACTTTAAAGAACGTCCGTTCCCTTGAAGTGCAACGTGCATACTATATTTTCGGGAAAAGGCTCTGTTTCTTGACAGGCGCTTAGTCTAGATTGTGCCTATTAGTGAAAAATACTTAAGCATATGTAGTTTTTTGCTAACACTTTGACTGCACGAAAGTCGAAGTTTGCAGTCAATACATGAGAAAAAAATACCTACCTGTCATTGCATATCAGAGCTAGACCCAAACAATGAGATCAGGTAGAAAATTACTTTGATCACATGTTCCATGCATTGTGATTTTGGAGGTCATATGACATCTCATTTTTTACTGCTTATTGTGCTCCTGGTGAGCTCAGTTGCGTCCCATGCAGCGCCATGTGGTAATCCCTGGCGAAATTCAAAGGGGCCGGGCTGTGATTATGTGCAATGGGGAAATACCTACGTTCGTGCTGGATATGTTTTAGAATCTGCGCAGAACAAATTTCTTGGCAACGTGCTTTATTTTGAAGGTCTGGGTGACTCCATGCTCAACCACTTGCCGCTTTTTAATTCACTTTCTAAAGCCGGGTTTCGCGTGATTGCATTTGATTATCCAGGGCAGGGTGGTTCTCTGGGATCAATGGATAACACAAATATCAGCGATATAGTTAAGGCGGGATCAGAACTTTTATATCTCTATGGTCGTGATGTTCAAAATTCACAAAAGATTATTATTGGTTGGTCTACTGGTGGGTTAGCTGCCTATTTTGCCGCGTATCTTGGCCATGCAGATAAAATAGTTTTATTAAATCCAAGTATTGTTCCACGAATAAGATTTGGTGGTGGGTTTAGAATGCAAATCACTTTAAAGAATTTAACATCCCAGTCCTATTTAGGATATGGAATTGACCCGCATATTGAAGAAATTAAGCCTAATTCACCTTTGAATGTACCATTATTTGCAGCACACTTATTAGCGACTTCTTACTTTGTTCGAAATTTAAAAATTGCGCCTCACGTTCAGGGGTTGGTGCTTCTTTCTGGGCGGCATGATCGTTTTATTGATCCCACAAGCACGCAAGATATACTTGAAGAAAAAGCGCCCCATTTTGAATTTCATTCTTTTCCAGAAGCTTTTCACGAACTAGATAACGAACGAGAGCCTGTCAATCAATGGGTGAGAAATGAAATCATCAAATTTTTGAATTAGAGATAAATTCTTTGATCTTATCCACAATCCACTGTGGATCTTCTTCTTGCAAATGGTGCCCTGCATCGGGATGAATATGAAAAAGACTTTCTGCTAAACTCTGGTGTAATTGTTGACCATAGCGTACCGGAACGAGTCGATCATTTTGACCACACAAAATTAGTACTCGCTTATTGAGTGCTTTAAATCTTGGGATCAGAGTTTTATCGATGAGGGCTTCAAATGAAGCGACAAAGGCGTGGTGAGTATCGTCACTTGCCATAAATGGCGAAATATAGGCTGATACAACTTCATCAGTAATGTCACGTTGTTTTCCATAAAGGGTTTTCATAAACTGTTTTACCACCACCTTATTTATAAAAAGTGGTGGTAACAAATCGATGAACAATCTTATTTTTCGTAAATCAAGTGGGCCAATAATTTTTGGGTCATGTGCTGAGTTAATGAGTACAAGGTCTTTAATTAAATCTGGATTTTGAATAGTCATTTCTGCTGCAATTGCACCGCCCATACTATTCCCGACTAAAATACATTGCTGCACATTTTGAGCTTTTAAAAATTCAATGAGCAATTTTGCTTGTGCGGCGAGCCCATAACTAGATTTGCGCGGTTTGTCTGAGAGTCCATAGCCTTTAAGATCAATGGCCCAAACACGAAATGACCTAGCTAAAAGTGGAATCAAAAATCTCCAACAATAAAGATTCGCACCTATACCATGAATAAGAAAAATATCAGGGCCACTACCTTCAACGACGTAGTGGAGTTGAATATTATCAATCATTAAGTGTTTACTCTGTGGGCCCGGAATTTTTAGACCATCATGAGCATATTGACGCATCAAACGCTTGCGGTAAAAATAGGCGAGAGTCCAACCGCCCATAGTAAAAAACATAAAAATGATAATGAGAGCTGCTAAAATCCAAAGCCACTTTTCACTAAGGATTTCTTGTATCATGAATTAATCAGTTTCCATGGTTCTACAAAAAGCGATCATTCCATTTTTTTCTAAATCGGCCAACTGAGTGCGTTTTAAATGCGGTGTGGTAGGGTAACCAAAAATACAGGTTTCTGTTTTGAAATCAAAATGCGTGCAATCTTCACATGCAGTCGCATAGTTGAGTAACTTGTAATTTTCTGGATTTACGTAGTCTCTGAGTATTTCATTTTTCATATATAGCCAGCTTGACACCTGTCATTTAATAACCACACTTAACTTAAGATAACTGGTAAGAAAAGTTAAGGATTAAGGTGATGAAAACAAATAAATTTACCATTAAAAGCCAAGAAGCCCTCAACGACGCTTTGAGCGGAGCTGAATCAAGTGGGAACCCGGCCGTAGATGGAATTCATCTCTTATCAGCACTGTTAAATCAGGCTGATGGTCTTGTCATCCCGGTACTTGAAAAACTTCAAGTAAACATAGCTAATTTCAAACGTGATGTAGAAAGTGAATTGGTTAACGAGCCCCGTGTTTCTGGTAGTGGGCAAAATGTTAATATCACTTCTGCTTTGAAAAAAGTTTTAAGTTTAGCTGAAAAAGAAGCGCTTAGTTTCACTGATGAGTTCACAAGTACAGAACATTTTTTATTAGCGCTTACACAAGTTGAAACGTCAGCCCAACGATTATTAAAGCGACATCAAGTAACTACTGATAAATTAAGACAAGCGTTGATTGAAATGAGAGGTACTCAAAGAGTCACTGATGAAAATCCAGAATCAAAATTTCGTGCGCTAGAAAAATATGCCCGTGATCTCACCGCCGTTGCTGCTCAAGGAAAGCTTGACCCTGTTATTGGTCGAGACGAAGAAGTACGTCGTGTGGTTCAAGTCTTAAGTCGTCGTACAAAAAACAATCCAGTCCTCATCGGCGAGCCAGGTGTAGGAAAAACAGCCATCGTTGAAGGCTTAGCACAAAGGATTATCAAGGGAGATGTTCCTGAGACACTTTTAAATAAAAAACTTTTATCATTAGATTTAGCAGCCATGATTGCAGGGGCTAAATACCGCGGCGAATTTGAAGATCGCCTCAAAGCGGTGCTTAAAGATGTATCCGCAAGTAACGGTAGCATTATTCTCTTTATTGACGAGCTCCACACAATTGTTGGAGCTGGTGCAAGTGAAGGGGCCATGGATGCCGGCAATATGCTAAAGCCAGCACTTGCGCGAGGAGAACTTCGCTGTATAGGTGCAACTACTTTAGATGAGTATCGAAAACATATCGAAAAAGATGCAGCCCTTGAAAGACGTTTTCAGCCTGTGCTCGTAGGTGAACCAAGTGTTGAAGATACAATTAGTATCTTACGTGGTCTGAAAGAAAAATACGAAGTCCACCATGGGGTGCGTATTAAAGATTCAGCGATTATTTCTGCTGCAACATTAAGTCATCGTTATATAGCGGGTCGTTTTTTGCCAGATAAGGCAATTGATCTTATCGATGAAGCCGCAAGTAAACTTCGCATTGAAATTGGGAGCCTTCCTGTTTTGATCGATGAAAAACAGCGCCGAATTATGCAACTTCAAATTGAAAAAGAAGCACTCAAGCGAGAAAAAGACGAAGCCAGTCGTGATCGTCTATTAATATTAGAAAAAGATCTCACCGAACTCACAAGAGATGCCGATGCTCTTAAGAAAAAATGGCAAGCCGAAAAAGCTGTCATCATGAATGTTCGTAATATCAAAGAAGAACTTGAACAAGTACGAAATGATATTTCAAAAGTTGAACGTGACGGAGATCTCGGTAAAGCCGCTGAACTTAAATATGGTCGACTTCCAGAACTTGAAAAGCGTTTGAACTTCGAGGAAAAGCGAATTAAAGAAACTGAGGGCAGTCGCATGCTCAAAGAAGAAGTTGGCAGCGAAGATATTGCCGAAGTTGTCGCAAAATGGACAGGCATTCCTGTTTCAAAAATGCTTGAAGGCGAAGCAGAAAAACTTCTCAACATGGAAGATCGTCTTCGTGATCGTGTTGTAGGGCAAGATCATGCACTTGTGATGGTATCAGATGCAATTCGACGAGGGCGAGCAGAGATTTCTGATCCCCATCGACCCATTGGAAGTTTTATATTCTTGGGTCCAACAGGTGTTGGTAAAACTGAAACAGCAAAAGCTTTAGCAGGTTTTTTATTCGATACAGATCAAGCCATGATTCGCATAGATATGAGTGAGTACATGGAAAAACACGCAGTCTCACGCCTTGTCGGCGCACCTCCGGGATATGTTGGCTATGAAGAGGGTGGACAACTTACTGAAGCCGTCAGACGTCGGCCGTATTGTATTGTGCTTTTAGATGAAATCGAAAAAGCGCATCCAGATGTTTTTAATATTTTGCTACAAATTCTAGATGACGGCCGTTTGACCGACGGTCAAGGCCTCACCGTTGATTTTAGAAATACAATTATCATTATGACAAGTAACGTTGGTAGCCAGGTGATTATTGAAGAAAAATTATCTACAAAAGAAAAAGAACAAGCTGTGATGCAAGCACTTAGTCAAACGTTCAGACCAGAGTTTTTAAACCGCGTTGACGACACAGTAATATTTAATGCACTTGGTGAGAAAGAAATTGTTAACATTGTAAAATTGCAACTCCAATCACTTCAAAGGCGCTTAAGTGATCGTAAAATCAATTTAGAATTTGAAGATTCTGCACTCAAATATCTAGGTAAAGCCGGCTTTGATCCAATATACGGCGCACGCCCCTTAAAACGCGTGATTCAATCCAAAGTTCAAAATGAACTCGCTAGACTTATTATTTCGAAAGAAGTTTTGCCGGGTGATTCAGTTGTTGTGAAAGCAAAAGGCGATAACATTGAGTGTGTGAAGAAATAAGATGGTGGCTCACAACGCACTCAAATTTAGTGATTAAAACTTTTTTGAAGTAATGCGGTATATGCAGTTTAGGTTTCGAATAATCGAGTTAGTGACAAGACTTTTGTCTTAAAGTGAGTAACCCATCCATTCCCAACTGGAAATGCTTTTGCAACTGGTAAATCTTGAAAAAATCAGCAATCCTATTTAAAGAGAATTTTTAATCAGCGCTGGAGCTTATTGTGAAACAAATTGGATCCATCATTTTACTCATCATTGGAATATTCGTAACAACTCACTCCAACGCACAAGAACAATTTCGAAAACGATCTGATAAACCAGTACAAACATCACTTGCAACAACACACACTTTGCCAAGTGCATTTGTAATTCCAGGTGGGACAGTAATTTTAGGTACCACTATGGGCATTGGTCTTTTTGACATCATAGACATCACAACAAATTTATTCTTAAATTTTAATTCAGTTTTTAACGTTCAATCCAAAGTTTCGCTTTGGAGTAATGAAGATTTTGGTCTCGCTGTATATGCAGGTTACATGAGTCAATCTATTCGCACTCAGTATCTCAACACAGCAAACGGATTAATCGAAACTAAGAATACAAACGTGACAGCGGTACAACCAGGTGGTGTTTTTTCTTACCGACTACATCCTCGCCTTGTCGGTCATTTTGGAGTCAGCACAAATATTCAAAATCCATCTGTTGCCAAATCAGATCTTGAGAAAAAAACAGGTTACTTGCGCGGAACAGTCTTAAATAAAGAATTTGCATTCGGACTTTCGCGTACAGTCGCACTCGCAGCAGGTGGATCATACGATTTTAAATATGATATCCCCGGTGCAGGAGCGAGCCTTCACATTGGTGGCTTTCAAATCGGCGCCCATTATTTTTTCAACGTAGCTGAGGGTTCCGTAATGCCTATTATCGGTGGCGGTTACACAGCAACAATCGACTAATCCAACACTTAGCTGTTTAATTTCTGATGCGTCACGCGTGGCGTTAAATATTTGACATTCTTGGGCTTTAAAACTAAAACAATGCCCTATGTTTGATATCAAATTCATGATGCAAGAAGCCCTTAATTTAGCCACCAAAGCACGTGGAAAAACAGCACCCAACCCTATGGTGGGTGCTGTTGTCGTCACAGCTCAAGGTGAAATAATCGGGCGCGGTTTTCATCCTCAAGCTGGTCAACCACATGCCGAAGTTTTCGCCATCAATGAAGCCAAAACAAAATCTCACGATCTAAGCCAGTGCACATTATTAATCACACTTGAACCTTGTAACCATACTGGGCGAACGCCACCGTGTACTGATCTTATTTTGGAATCTAAAATTAAACATGTCGTTATTGGTGCGCTTGATCCAAACACCTTGATGCAAGGAAAAAGTTTAGAACTTCTAAAGCAAAAAGGTATTGAAATCACATCTGGAGTTTTACAAGCCGAGTGCGAAAAACTAATTCGCGGATTTAAATCTGTTATTAAAAATGGCAGACCTTTTATAACTTTAAAAGCAGCCACAAGTCTGGATGGTAAAATTGCAACCTCAACTGGTGAATCACAATGGATCACTCAAGAGCCCGCACGCAAACTCGCACGGCAAGAACGCTCGCAACATGATGCAATTCTAGTTGGTGTGGGTACAGTGCTCGCTGACGATCCACAGCTAAACGTTCGTGATGGTTCGACACATTCTTTAACAAAAATTATTTTAGATTCTCGCTTGATGACACCTCCTCAAGCTAAATTATTTTCTACACCAGGTAGTGTAATTATTTATTGTGACGAAAATTATTCTGCAGAACGAAAAGATCTACTAGAAAAAACAGGTGCCCTTGTAGTCCCTATGCTCAATGATCAGCAACAAACTCCAGGGTTACTTAATCTAAAAATTATTTTTGCTGATCTCGCTAGGCGTGGTGTACAAGAGCTGATGATTGAAGGCGGAGCGCGTGTATTAGGTGCTGTAGCACGTGAAAAACTTTTTGATCGTGTACTTTGTTTTGTCGCACCCAGGATTTTAGGTTCTACAAGTCTTAATGTATTTGAAGGTCTTGATGTGAAGCTTCTCAACGAAAGTATCGAGCTAGAAAATATGACAACCCGTTTAGTTGGAAAAGATATTGTCATTGAAGGTATGCGTGTATGTTCACCGGTTTAATCAAAGAAGTGGCTATATTTCTCAACCGTGAAGATGCCCAGGGCGGTCTACGCATTGAGATAGAGCGTCCAAAGAATTGGACTGAACTTGAATTAGGCGAAAGCATAGCGCTTAACGGAATTTGTCTCACCCTCACTGAGTTTAATGAAAACAAAATTGTTTTTTTCGTTGGCCTTGAATCATTGGCTAAAACAAACATACAAGCAATTCGTAAAGATCAAAAAGTTAATCTAGAGCGAAGCCTAGCTCTTGGTGATCGTTTAGGCGGGCATTTGGTATCAGGTCACGTAGATGGCGCAGGCCTTGTTATGGGAAAAGAAATCAGAGGCGATTGTCTTTGGTTAAAAATCCATATCAATGAAAATCTCATACGCTGGGTGGTTCCCAAGGGGAGCATCGCACTCAATGGTGTAAGTCTCACGGTTAATGAATTAGATCGCAAAAACTTAAACGCTGAATTTCTTCTCATTCCAGAAACACTTGAGCGAACAAATTTAAAAGATATATCTGAAGGTGAGTTTATAAATATTGAATGTGATCAAATGGTAAAAATCATTGCAGAGCAGGTGAAGTACTACGGGGTAATCAATGAACACCATCCATGAACTTATAGAAGAAATTAAATTAGGCCGTCCTGTTGTTCTTGTTGACGATGAAGATCGTGAAAACGAAGGTGATATCGTCATAGCCGGAGATGCCGCAACTCCAGCGATTATAAATTTTATGGCACGTGAAGCTCGAGGTCTTATTTGTTTAAGTCTTACGTCACAACAAGTTGAAAAATTAAAACTCCCTATGATGGTTGCTGAAGGTGCAAATCTTTCTCCCCACCGCACAGCTTTCACGGTAAGTATTGAGGCGGCACACGGAGTGACAACAGGCATTTCAGCTGCCGATCGTGCTCATACTATACAAACGGCTATTAGACCTGACGTGACACCGCTTGATATCGTAACACCAGGACATATTTTTCCTTTAAAGGCACAAGATGGTGGGGTTTTAAAACGTGCAGGGCATTCAGAGGGAAGTGTTGATTTGGCAAGACTTGCCGGGCGTGATCCGTCAGGTGTAATTTGTGAAATCATGAATGAAGATGGAACCATGGCGCGCGTCAGCGATCTTGAAAAGTTCTGTAAAACCCATGGGCTAAAAATGGGTACCATTTCTGATCTTATTCAATATCGTGTTCAATACGAAACTCTTGTTGAAGAAGTTGCAAAAAGTCATTTGCCAATCGAGATAGGTGAAGGTTTTGAAATACGAGTTTTCAAAAATAAACTTGATCAAACTGAACACGTTGTTCTTCAAAAAGGTAAAATTAATTTTGACGAACCAGTACTCGTGCGTGTGCATAGTGAGTGCATGACGGGCGATATTTTCGGAAGCCTTCGTTGTGATTGTGGTGAACAACTTAAAGCCGCATTGAGACTTATTGAAAATGAAGGCAATGGTGTTTTACTTTATCTTCGTCAAGAGGGGCGAGGTATTGGCCTGGTAAATAAAATCAAAGCCTACGCACTTCAAGATGGTGGAATGGACACCGTAGATGCCAATGTTCATTTGGGTTTCAGGCCAGACGAGCGAGACTACGGTATCGGAGCTCAAATTCTTCGCTCTATAGGTGCAACAAAATTAAGATTAATGACAAACAATCCGGCTAAACGCGCAGGCCTTAATGGTTATGGAATTTCAATTGTTGAACGAGTCCCACTTAAAGTAAGTCCAAATATTAAAAATGAAACTTACTTGCGAACAAAACAAGAAAAGCTAGGACACCTTTTTGATACAGAAGTGAATCAATGAAAAAAAATAAATCACGATCAATTAAGAAATCTACAAAACTAAAAATCGGAGTGGTCACTGCCCTTTTTAATGATGATGTGACGTTGAAATTAGAAAAAGGTGCACTCAAAGCACTTAAAAATGCAGGCCTCACAGATAAAGATATTATAGCCGTGCGTGTGCCTGGTGCATTTGAAATACCCTTAGCTGTTCAAGCTCTGTTTGATAAAAAGCGAGTTGACGGAGTTGTGGCTGTGGGAGCTGTTATTAGGGGGGATACCACCCATTATGACTATGTATGTGAAGCCGTAGAACGAGGATGCTCTCAACTCTCCCTTGAATATAAAAAACCTGTCGGATTTGGCGTACTTACCACCGAGAACGACGAACAAGCGTTAGCTCGAGCCGGAGGTGTTCATGGGAATAAAGGGTTTGATGCTGCACAAGTTGTAATAACAATGTGCATGCTTTTGAAAGGACTTCAAAAGTAAGGTAGATCACTTGACGCAAACAGCGCTTAACTGGTATAACATATAACCTTTAAGCGTTACATTTTCATGGAGGTTCTAGCGTGTCAGTTAAATCAACAAGTAAAAAGAAACCTGTTTCGAAAGCGAAAAAACAAATCGAAGAAACCGTAGTGGTTGTCGAAAAAGTTGTTTTGACAGAAGCAGAAGAAGCAAAAGCCCGCGTTCGTGTAACGCAACAAGATTTCATGAGACGTCTGACTGAAAGAGTCACCCAATTCGATGCTCAAATGATTCTTGATGCAGCGATGTTAACTGCAGGCGTAGATCGTCCTGAGGGTTTTTTCAAAAAAGACGAAGCCCGTGACATCTGTCTCGCTTTGATTAAGCGCGGCGGTCCTGCATTTGCTGTTGGTACAGGGATCTATCGCGAAGTCGTAGGTTAATCGATGTGGGAGCTCAAGGGGAAATGGAAGCTCCCTTGGTTACGCACCAAAAAAACAGCTCCTCGTTTAAACACCGAAAGCATTTCTTCCGACGAAGCTAAAAAACGCCAGCGCGAGCGACTTGTCATTTTCAGTCTCGCTGTTTTCTTTTCGGCGTTAACTTATCTAGAAATTCATCTAGCCAATTTGAGCCAAAAACTACCATTCGTGAATAGCATTTTCTTTTTTGGTTTAGTTAACTTCAACGTAGCTCTCCTTTTATTCCTAGCTTTTTTAATTTTTAGAAACGTCGCTAAAATTTTCAGTGAGCGTAGAGGCGGAATTTTAGGAAGCCGTCTGAAATCAAAACTAGTTATTGCATTTGTGTCATTTGCTTTTGTGCCAACAGCCCTTTTGTTTTTAGTTTCCGTTTTCTACATCAACTCAAGTTTTGATAAATGGTTTAGTCTTAAGATTGGTAGTGTTCTTCAAGATTCTTTAGAAGTCACAAACGCCTATTATCAAAATACAAAAAAGAAGAATTACCATTTTGCTAACCGAGTCGCTCAGCGCATGCGCGAAGTGAAACCCTCTGAGCGAATGAAAACAATGGCGAAGTTGAGACAAGAATACAGCCTTGATTCTGTAGAATATTATCCAAGTATTTTTTCTAAGCGTTATGTTTTTCTAGGCAAGGATGATCAACTCAGACAAATTCCACCTGCCACCTTAGAGTTTCTCCAAAAAGGTATTACCCAAGGTGTCGAAGCTAGTACGATTCACCAATTTTCAAACGGAAATCTCATTCGATGCATTGTTCCTTTTAAAGGCAAAGATGCAAGCAGCATGGGTGCTGTGGTTGTGAGTAGTTACGTTCCGTTAAGTCTTGTTACAAAAATGGATGACATAGCAACTGCCTACGAAGATTATCGCGATGTAAATCCGCTGAAGTATCCGATCAAATCCATTTACATGATTATTTTGGTGTTGGTGACATTGCTTATCTTTTTTGGTGCATCATGGTTCGGATTTCATTTAGCAAGACAGCTCTCAACTCCGCTTGAATTATTAGGTAAGGCTACTGAGCAAATTGCTCATGGTCATTATCAAACGGTTGATGTTCGAGCGGGCTCTTATGAGATATTTCAGTTAGTCGAGAGTTTTAATAAAATGACTACTGATTTAAGTAATTCAGAAAAAACATTGCGTGCCCATAGTAGATACATTGAAGTAGTACTTTCTAATATTTCCGCAGGTGTTATTTCTGTTGATCCCCAAGGTCTCATCACAACAGTTAATCAATGCGCGACACAACTTTTGGAAATTAATCCTTCAAAATTTATCGGCCGTCATTATGAAGAAGTGATGACGGCTGAACATAAACAGATTATTCACGACTTGCTTGGAAAAATCTCTAAACACAAAGCCCATTCAATTCAAAAAGAAATTCATGTGAATTTAAGAGGCGAAAATCTAATTCTACAATGTACACTATCTCCACTTAAAGATGAAAAAGGTGGTTCTCTTGGTTTTGTATTAGCTTTTGACGATTTGACAAAACTCATTAACGCTCAAAGAGCAGCCGCCTGGAAGGAAGTCGCACGTCGTATTGCCCACGAAATTAAAAACCCACTGACGCCGATTAAACTTTCTGCAGAACGTTTGCAAAAAAAGTTTGGTGACCAAGTAGATGATCCTGCGTTTACGACTTGTACACAGACTATTATTCAACAAGTCGATGAGCTTAAAGAATTAGTAAACGAGTTTAGCTCCTTTGCTCGATTGCCTCAGGCTCATCTTGCTCCTCATGATTTTAATCAAGTGGTTGAAGCAGCTTTGGTCTTGTATCGCGAGGGTCATAAAAACATTCAATTTAGCGTGAGCCTTGATCCTAAATTGCCCGCCTTTGATATAGATCATGATCAAATGAAGCGGGTTTTAATCAATATTTTCGAGAATGCGGTGGCTGCCGTGTCTTCAAATCAATCCCAAACTGGAAGTGTTGCAATTTCGACACAGTATGATAGTGTTTTACGTATTGCCCGCTGTATTATTGCTGACAACGGCCCTGGGATTCCAAATGAAATGAGGGATCGCATTTTTGAACCCTATTTCAGCACGAAAACTAGTGGAACAGGCTTAGGTTTAGCCATTGTTAAACGTATAGTTGATGATCATAGCGGGTTTATTCGGGTATTTAAGAACACTCCTTCTGGTTCTAAATTTGTGATCGAGTTGCCTGCAATCACGCGGACAAACACAACACAAAACGTCCAGGGGAAAAACACGAACCACGAGGGCTCGATAAACACATGAAGCAGCCAGCTAAAATTCTCGTTGTCGACGATGAATCAAGTATTCGCCAATCACTCTCAGCTATTTTAGAAGATGAAGGTTTTGATGTTTATGTCGCAAGCGATGGGGCTCAAGCGCTTCAACTCATGTCGCAAGAACTACCCGATGCTGTTTTACTTGATATTTGGATGCCTGGCATTGATGGGCTTGAAGTTTTAAAAGAAGCTAAGAAAAAATATCCTGGCTTGCAATTTATTATCATGTCAGGTCATGGAACCATTGAAACCGCAGTTAAGGCCACAAAGCTTGGGGCTTTTGATTTTATAGAAAAGCCCATCAGTTTAGAGAAGGTCGTCATTGTTTTAAATAATCTTTTAAGTATGTCACGCCTCAAAGCTGAAAACACACAGCTATTAAATAAGGTCAAAAAAGATATCACACTCGTTGGTGAGAGCGTGCCCATGAATGCGCTTCGCTCAATGATTGCTCGTGTGGCTCCAACAAATAGTTGGGTGCTTATCACTGGTGAAAATGGTACGGGTAAAGAACTTGTAGCCCAAAACATTCATTATCAAAGTGTTAGAGCCGCTCGTGCTTTTGTCGAAGTGAATTGTGCTGCAATTCCTGAAGAGCTTATCGAAAGTGAACTTTTTGGCCACGAACGTGGGGCCTTCACGGGTGCCACTCAGCAGAAAAAAGGCAAATTTGACATGGCTCATGGCGGAACCCTTTTTCTTGATGAAATAGGAGACATGAGTCTTAAAACCCAAGCAAAAATTTTGCGCATTCTTCAAGAACAACGTTTTGAAAGAGTGGGTGGAACAGACACGATCATCGCAGATGTGAGAGTAATTGCAGCTACGAATAAAAATCTAGAACAAGAAATTAAATCCGGAAGATTTAGAGAAGATCTTTTTTATCGACTCAATGTTATTCCGTTTAAAGTCCCAGCACTTCGTGATCGATCAAGCGATATCCCTATTCTTGCTAAAAACTTTTTGGATGATTTTGCTCGAGAAAGCGGTACGCGCAAAAAAGCCTTCACCGAAGAAGCATTTGTTAAGCTTTTATCATTTGATTGGCCGGGAAACGTGCGTGAACTTAGAAATTTTGTAGAGCGTGTTTTTATTCTTACACCTACTGATCTTATTGATGTGTCTGATATTCAGCAAGTCGGCATCGGATTTAGCGAAACTGATAAAACCTTTGAAGTAAATCCAATGGCTATAGAGTCTAATTATGCCCGCACGTTGCGAGAAGCTAGAGCCGAATTTGAAAAAGAATTTATTCTAAAGCGTCTCGAAGAAAATCAAGGAAATGTCAGCAGAACGGCTGAAGTAATCGGTGTAGAAAGATCCCATCTTCACCGCAAGATGAAATCATACGGCATCGAGGTTTAAGAGCAGTCATGAAACTCACAAATTATTTTTTACACACGGTGAAAGAATCCCCAAGCGATGCCGAGATTGAAAGTCATCGCCTTTTAATCCGGGGAGGGTTCATTAAGAAGGTAGCTCCCGGAATCTACAGTTATTTGCCATTAGGTCTTCGATCCATAAGAAAATTTGAAAACATAGTGCGTGATGAGATGAACCGTGCAGGTGCCATTGAGATTTTAATGCCAATGGTACAGCCTCGAGAACTATGGGATGAAACCAATCGCTGGGAAGTCATGGGTAAAGGGCTTTTAAAATTCAAAGACCGAAATGAGCATGACATGTGTTTAGGTGCAACCCACGAAGAGGTTGTGACCGATATTGTTCGTCGTGAAGTGAAAAGTTATCGTGATTTACCGGTCAATCTTTATCAAATTCAAGCAAAGTACCGAGATGAAATCAGAGCAAGATTTGGTCTCATGCGCGGCAAAGAATTTATTATGAAAGATGCCTATAGCTTTGATGTAAGTCGTGAAGCAGCCTTGAAAAGTTATGAGACTATGTTTAATGCTTATAAACGAATTTACAAACGTTGTGGGCTTGAATTTCGTACTGTCAAAGCTGACGCCGGCGCAATTGGTGGAAGTCAAACCCATGAATTTCAAGTTTTAGCATCAAGTGGTGAAGATCAAATCATGGCGTGTGACAAATGTGAATACGCCTCAAACATTGAGGTCACACCCGTTATTGAAAAACGCCAGCAATCAAAACCAAGTGGTGCAAAACCTGAAAAATTTGCGACTCCAGGTTTAAAAACCATTGATGATTTAGCAAAATCTCTAAATGTCAGTGCAAATAATTTGGTGAAAACACTTTTTTATCGCATCACAAAAGATAAATTTCTCTGCGTAGTTTTGCGTGGTGATGATGAGCTCAACGAAATCAAACTTAAAAATCTTTATAATCTTCCGATGAACCCTGAGCTCGCAAATGATCAAGAGGTATTCCAAATTACAGGTGCACATCCCGGTAGTTGTGGTCCGGTTGGTCTTAAAATCGCTGTTGTTTGTGAAGATGGCTTAAAATCATTAAGTGATTGGGTTGTAGGTGCCAACGAAGATGGTTTTCATCTCAAAAACATAAATGTCGACATAGATTTTAAATCTGCTCGTTGGGCCGATTTAAGAAAAGCAAAAGAAGGGGATCCCTGCCCTGATTGTGCTGATGGAAAATTAAAAAGTCATCGTGGTATTGAAGTGGGGCATGTTTTTTATCTGGGTGATAAATACAGTAAGAGCATGAAAGCGACGTTTCTCGATGAAAAAGGAAAAGCTCAGTATTGTGAAATGGGTTGTTACGGAATCGGTATCGGAAGAACTGTGCAAGCTGCAATAGAGCAAAGTCATGATAAAGACGGTATGATTTGGCCCCTTCCATTAGCTCCATTTCAAGTTCTTATTTGCCTATTAGATGTGACTGATACTGAAACAAATTCGGTAGCCCAGAATTTATACAAAGAACTTAGCAGTGATGGTGTTGAGGTTTTATTAGATGATCGTGATGAGCGTCCTGGAATAAAATTTAAAGATGCCGATCTTTTGGGCATTCCACTGCGAGTAAATGTGGGGAAAAAATCACTTGCGGAGAATAACCAAGTGGAGATTGTCGACAGAAAATCAAAGTCGGTAAATAAAATCACAGCTTCAGATGCAGCACCTCATAT
Organism: Oligoflexia bacterium; assembly: GCA_034439615.1. Lineage (NCBI taxonomy): Bacteria > Pseudomonadati > Bdellovibrionota > Oligoflexia > Oligoflexia bacterium. Next base: position 87,626 of record JAWXAT010000035.1, read on the forward strand.
TAAAAAATGGATAACCCAAAAAGAAGCTGAGTACAGGTCTTAAACATGAATAATCCCATCATCGTTGCGCTTGATTTAGATGACGTAGAAAAAGCACGCAAACTTACAGAAAAATTAGCGCCTTATGTGGGGGGATTTAAATTTGGCCCTCGTTTAACATTGAGGTGTGAACGTAGTTTTTTAAAAGAATTGTCGTCTCAAGCCATTCTTTTTATAGATCATAAATTTTTCGACATTCCATCTACAACTGTAGCAAATGTAAAAGTCGCTGCTGAGTTAGGTGCTCATTGGGTAACGGTGCATGCGCTTAATGGTCCACATTGTCTTCAAGAATTAGCAGCCTTAGAAATAGAAATTCGTAAAACAAAAAAAGATTTTAGAATTTTAGCGGTAACTGTATTGACCAGTTTTTCAAAAGAAACACTTCCGCCAATCTGGAAAGATCAATCAATCAGCCAAAGTGTAATAGATTTGGCAAAATCTGTTCACCAACAAGGTTTGCATTCTCTTGTTTGTTCCGCTGAAGAGATTGAAGTTCTCAAAAAACAAAATCAAGATACTTTTCTTGTCGTTCCAGGAATTCGCCCTGAGGGTTCAGCAAGTAATGATCAAAATCGTATGGCTACACCTATCCAAGCTTTAAAGCGAGGTGCTTCAGCCCTTGTCATAGGCCGCCCCATTATCGACGATAAAGATCCAATTGAAGCTGCAAAAAGAATTTTTGAATCAATTCAAAATCACACCGTTCAAAAAGCAGCTGACCGATGAAGCGTATTGTACCTGGTATTCATTCTGTCACTGAGGTATTTCGCGTACGTCCTAAGGCCATCACAGAGCTGTGGTTGCGTGAGGGAGATTTGCGCGATGATCTCAATGTCTTTTATTTAGAAGCCCAAAAAAAGCATATAAAAGTGAAGCGTGTGAGTCAGGCGGGTTTAGATCGTCAAGTTGCGACGCATCAAGGTGTTATTGCATTTGTAGATGGTGGTCCACCATGGCCAACAGGTCGTGAGCTCAACGGATTTAAAGAAGGTTTAATCTTAGCTTTAGATCATATTGAAGACCCACATAATGTTGGCAGTATCATGCGATCTGCTTGGAATTTAGGAGTCCTTGGTGTCATTTTGACAAAAGACCGATCTGCAGGTTTAGCTCCTTCAGCTCAAAAAGTAGCCTCCGGTGCATTTGAACATGTACCAATTACAGAGGTGGCCAACCTTCATGCTGAGTTGAAAGCCTTACAAGATGCAGGATTTTGGGTTTACGGCTTAGATGAAAGTGCGACGCAAGCCATTCATGAAGTGGAGTTTGCGCCTAAATCTATCCTTGTGATCGGCTCAGAAGAGATGGGGTTGAGAAAACCCACGTTATCGGCCTGCGATGCCACTTTGGCTATTCCACAAAGTGAAGGTTCTAATTCTTTTAATGCCGCAGTTGCTGGTGCCATCGCGGGTTATGAGTTTTTAAGACAGCGGAACTTATCTATAAATCCAAAAAATTCAAGAAAAAAACTTTGACTGCGACAAGTATTTAAAATACAACCGCAATTCAGTGTTTACGATTCGAAGGGATTAGTGTCTGTTCTGAAAAATTAGGAAGACTTACTCATTATTTAGTTTTCCATTTTCAGTGCAAATATTTTTTTGAAAAGTAGATCCTGGGCTGGCGTAGCTCAGCTGGTAGAGCAGCTGATTTGTAATCAGCAGGTCGCGGGTTCGAATCCCATCGCCAGCTCCACGTTTTTTTGGCGTGATGTTAGCGTGAGGATATTGGTGAGGTTCCCGAGTGGCCAAAGGGATCAGACTGTAAATCTGACGGCTCTGCCTTCGAAGGTTCGAATCCTTCCCTCACCACCAAAGTTGTGGAAAAACCGTTCGAAGGAATCGAATGGATGATAAAAAATGCCGTGATGCGGGAGTAGCTCAGTTGGCTAGAGCATCAGCCTTCCAAGCTGAGGGTCGTGGGTTCGAGCCCCATTTCCCGCTCCATTTTTCAAGGACGTGCGGTGGCTTGAGTTAAACTTGAATGCTGAGCGCCCAAGTAGCTCAGTGGTAGAGCACTTCCTTGGTAAGGAAGAGGTCCCGGGTTCAATCCCCGGCTTGGGCTCCATGAAAGTAGTGCGCATAATAAGCGTAATAAAATTTGTAAATTAGGTTTTTGAAAAATTATTTGTGAATCAACGGGAGAGAAACGAAAATGGCTAAAGAGAAATTTGAGCGTAAGAAGCCCCACTGCAATATCGGAACGATTGGTCACGTAGATCACGGGAAGACGACATTGA